>JAICND010000082.1 GCA_025929005.1 Acidimicrobiia bacterium | reverse complement strand
GTCAGGGCTCTTTGCTCGGACGAGCTCCCCCAAATCACACAACTGAATAAAAGAACCTTGATTTGGCAACCAACCACCGGACCACCCGATAATTCCCTAAACCCGCCTGATGGATGTCCCGGTTAGAGCAACGATCCTTGGGCCCGATTTGGCGACGCCACTCCGAGGTGTCGATAGGCGAGTTCGGTCGCCATGCGGCCACGCGGAGTCCGGTGTAATAGACCGATCTGTAACAAGTACGGCTCGTAGGCGTCCTCCACCGTCTCGGGTTCCTCGCCGACAGCGATGGCCAGTGTCGACAATCCGACCGGCCCGCCACCGAATTTGTGAATCACGGCTTCGAGGATGGCGCGGTCCAGCTTGTCGAGACCGAGCTCGTCGATTTCGAACATCGCCAAGCCTTCGATGGCAGTGGTCA
Source organism: Acidimicrobiia bacterium (assembly GCA_025929005.1). GTDB lineage: Bacteria > Actinomycetota > Acidimicrobiia > Spongiisociales > ZC4RG35 > JAICND01. The sequence continues at coordinate 6,450 of JAICND010000082.1, read as the reverse complement.
AATCGATTCGACCATCGGACCGAGCAATCGCATAGTCACGAACCCGGGCCAGAACCCGGTTGGCGATGCGGGGCGTGCCGCGACTGCGGGCGGCAATAAGGCGGGCTGAATCGTCGTCGATCTTTGCCTCGAGAATCCTCGCTGAGCGAATCACGATCTCCAACAATTCGGGTTCGGTGTAGTAATCGAGCCGATCTTCGATGCCGAACCGGTCACGGAGAGGCGCCGTCACCTTGCCTTTGCGGGTCGTGGCGCCGACGAGGGTGAAGTGCGGCAAATCGAGCCTGATCGACTGTGCGGCCGGACCCTTGCCCAAAACGATGTCGAGTTGGTAGTCCTCCATGGCCGGATAGAGGACCTCTTCGATGGCCCGGGGCAGACGATGGATCTCGTCGATGAAGAAGACACTGGCGTGCTCGAGATTGGAGAGGATCGAGGCGAGGTCGCCCGGTCGCTCTAGGGCCGGGCCGGAAGTGATCCGAAAGTCCACTCCCATCTCCTGGGCGATGATTCCGGCCAGCGTGGTCTTGCCGAGACCGGGTGGCCCCGAGAGGAGAACATGGTCGAGGGGCCGTCCCTGCGTGCGGGCAGCCTCGATCGAGACCCGCAGCCTCTCTTTGACGTTGTGCTGCCCGATGAACTCATCGAGGCGTTTCGGGCGGAGAGTGACATCGTCCTCGTCCTGATCGGCCGGATCGATCAGAGAGTCTTCCCTCATGTGCTCACCTCCTGCCCAGCAGCCGCAGGGCTTCTTTGATCTGCACCTGGACTGGCGACTCTACGTCCAGTGAGGTTGCGATCTCACGGATCTCTGCCGGGGTGTAGCCGAGAGTCTCGAGAGCCTGGCGAACCTGCGACGACGTCGAGGTCGAACCAAGCACGGTAGCTTCGACGTTCTCCATCCTCGGCTTCAACTCCAGCACCAACTTCTGCGCCGAGCGCTTTCCAACCCCGGGCGCCACCGTCAGAGCATCGACATCCTCCATTGACACTGCCCGTCGGATTTCGGTGGCTGGCAAAGCTCCCAGGATCCCGAGGGCAAGTTTGGGTCCGACCCCGCTGGCGGTCAGCAGGACCCGGAATAGGTCGCGGTCGCCTTCGCTCGGGAACCCAAAGAGGGTGATGCCGTCTTCCCGGCCCTGCAGATGGGTGTGAACCACTACCTCGTCCCCGAGTCCTGGCAACTCGACCTGCGTCCGAGGCGTCACCATGACCTCGTAACCGACGCCCGACACGTCAATGACGATCGACGCCGATGACCGTGCCACCAGGGTGCCACGCAAGCGTCCGATCATCTCAGGACTCCGGCCGGAATCTGCAGCGACTGCAGATGACAGATGGCCACCGCCAGAGCATCGGCGGCGTCAGCGGGTTGCGGTGCAGCCTTGAGATTGAGACGACGAGCGACCATGGTCTGCACGGCCTGCTTGCCGGCGGCCCCATCACCCGTCACCGCCGACTTCACAGCAGTGGGCGTGTACTCGAAGACGGCGATCCCCGACTGGGCTGCAGCGAGGATTGCCACTCCGGCCGCCCGGCCCACGGCGATGGCGGTCTGTCGGTTGACGTTGGTGAAGACCTGCTCGATGGCCATCACCTCAGGTTGATGCTCCTGGATCAAGCTCAAAAGGCTGTCATACAGGTCTCTCAACCGCATCGCAATGGTGTCCTCCACGCGGGTGCGAATGACGCCCGCGGCTACCGGCTTGAGCGCAGGAAACCTCCCGACGACGCCATATCCGGTGGTGGTCAGTCCGGGGTCGATGCCGAGGACGAACATGTGTACGGCACCTTAACGTGCCTCGGGCCTCAATCGCCGGCTAGTTCTGACAGCAGCTCGTCCGACATCTCGTAGTTGGCATAAACGGCCTGAACATCATCCAGGTCCTCGAGGGCATCGACCAGCCGGAGCACTTTCCCCGCCGAGGTCGAGTCGACCGGCACCGTGGATTTGGGGAGTTTCGTCAGCTCCGCGTTCTGAACCGTCAGCCCGCTGGCCTCGAGTGCCCGTTGCACCCTTATGAGGTCAGTCGGGGCGGTGATCACTTCGAAGAGACCATCTCCGGGTCGCACGTCCTCGGCGCCAGCCTCGAGTGCCACTGCCAGGACTTCATCTTCGTCTCCTTCCACCTCGATGAACCCCTTGCTCTGAAAGAGGTAACCCACCGAACCGGGCTCACCGAGGTTTCCATGGTTTCGACTGAATGTGGATCGCACCTCGGAAGCAGCCCGATTGCGGTTGTCGGTGAGCACCTGCACGAAGGTGGCCACTCCCCCGGCGGCGTAACCCTCGTACCAGATCTCGTCGTAGGTGGCTGTGTCGGCTCCCCCCACGGCACGGTTGATGGCCCGATCGATGTTGTCCATCGGCACCGCATTGGCCCGGGCCTTGGCGACGGCTGCAGCCAGGTTGGGGTTGGCGTTGCGATCACCACCACCTGTCCGCGCCGCCACTTCGATGGCACGAATGAGCTTGGCGAACAACTTGCCTCGTTTGGCGTCGTTGGCTCCCTTCTTCCGCTTGATCGTCGCCCACTTGGAATGTCCGGACATCTTTGAGACCCCTAATCAAATCAGTTCGAGTTCAAATCGATTCAATGAACATGCGATGAATACGGTCGTCGTTGGTCAGTTCGGGGTGAAAAGACGACGCCAATATCCGCCCCTGACGCACCATCACGGGATGCCCCTCGATTGTTGCTAACACGTCGACTCCGGCGCCTGCCTTGGTGACCCAGGGTGCTCTAATGAAGACACCTGGAAACGGGCGGTCGAAGCCGGCAATGTCGAGGTCGGCTTCGAACGAGTCGTTCTGTCGACCGAAGGCGTTCCGCTCCACGACGACGTCAAGGCTACCGAGCAACGGTTGGTGCCCTTCGGTGACCGCAGCTGCCATGAAAATCATCCCGGCACAGGTGCCATAAGCCGGCATACCGTTCTCGATGCGAGTTCGCAGGGGCTCAAGCAATCCGAACCGAACTACGAATTTGCCGATGGTCGTCGACTCGCCTCCGGGGATAATCAGCGCTTCGACCTGATCGAGTTCTTGGATGGTCCGGACAGATCGAGTATCACAGCCGAGCCCCGTCAGGACATTCAGGTGTTCGCGGAAGTCACCTTGAAGAGCCAGGACCCCCACTGTGGGCATGGGCTCACCAGCCCCGCTCCGCCAGCTTCTCGGCGGGTGGGATCTTGTCGATCTCGAGGCCTGGCATTGCCTCGCCGAGGCCCCGGGAGACCTTGGCCACAACCTCGGGGTCGTTCCAGAAGGTCGTCGCCTCGACTATGGCGCGGGCGTAGCCGGGAGGGTCGGAACTCTTGAAGATCCCGGAGCCCACGAAAACGCCATCAACACCCAGAGCCATCATCAGGGCGGCGTCGGCGGGGGTAGCGATGCCGCCGGCGGCGAAGTTGACGACTGGCAGCCTCCCGGTTTGATGCAACTCGCGGACCAACTCGTAGGGCGCTCCCAGATCGCGGGCGGCTGACATGAGCTGCTCCTCGCCCAGTTGGGTCAAACGCCGAAGTTCGTTGGTAACACTGCGCATGTGGGTAACGGCCTCGACCACATTGCCGGTGCCGGCCTCCCCCTTGGTGCGGATCATGGCGGCTCCCTCGCCGATCCTGCGGAGAGCCTCTCCAAGGTTGCGCGCCCCGCATACAAACGGTGTCGTAAATGCCCACTTATCGATGTGGTGTTCGTTATCGGCGGGGGTGAGAACCTCGGACTCATCGATGTAGTCGACGCCGAGGGCGGCTAAGACCCGGGCCTCAGCAAAGTGACCGATTCGGCATTTGGCCATGACGGGTATGGTCACGGCCTGCTGAATCTCCTCGACCTTGGCCGGGTCGGCCATCCGGGCTACTCCCCCGGCCTTGCGAATGTCGGCCGGCACCCGCTCCAGCGCCATGACCGCCACTGCACCCGCTTCTTCGGCGATCCGGGCCTGATCGGCGGTGACCACGTCCATGATCACACCGCCCTTCAGCATCTCTGCGAGACCTCTTTTGACCCGGTCGGTGCCTCGTTCCACCTGCGCTCCTTGATCTGTCAGGGAATGCTACCCGTGACCCCGATGACCACCGATCGCCGCTTCATAGGCCGCCAGGTACTGGGGCATGACTACCGACCAGTCATAGCGGGCCACCCGTGCGCTGGCTGCAGCTGTCAATCGATGCCGTTCAGCGGGTTCAGCCATGAGTCTTATGACAGCCGTCGCCAGGGCGTCATGGCTCCCGCCCTCGAAAAAGGCGGCGGCTTCACCCGCCACGTCTCGAAAGGCCGGGAGATCTGTGGCCACTGCCGCACAACCTGCGGCCATCCCCTCGATCAGGGTGATGAGAAAACTCTCGCCCCCGAGGTTGGGGGCCACATAGATCGACGAACCGGCGAGTTCGCGGCGTTTTACCTCGTCGTACACCCGGCCCTTGAAGGTGATCCCGTTGCCGTCGACGCCTGTCGCCCCCAGAACCACAAGCTCAGATGATGGGAAGACCTCGTGGATTCGAGGCCAGGCAGCCAATAGGACGGGTAGGCCCTTGCGCGGCTCGCTCCTTCCGAGGAAGGCCACCCGATAGGGGTTCTTCGCTGCGGCCGGGCGATAGGCGGAGACGTCGAGGCCGTTGGGAATGATGATGGGTGTCATCGGGAGTGCCGCCGCCGCCACCCTCGACACTGCAGTAACCACGCGGCCCGCCCACCACCTTCGGGGAGTCATCCGGTACACGCTGCGGACCCAGCGAGGAGCGGCAGCATGAGCGGTTGCAACCAAGGGAGTGTCGTGAGACAGCAACGCCGGACCCACCAAGGGCATCAACGGCTCATGCAGGTGGACTACATCAGCTTCGGCGACCGCGTCACGGGTCCGGCGGATAGCCGATGGCGACAAACAGATGGGGGCGCGGGAACCGTTGGCCGGTAGGACCACGGTGGGTCCTATATCGATGCCTTCGCCGCTCGGAGCACCCGGACCCACCGCCCAGGCTTCGTGTCCAGCCAATCTGAGTTGTTTCACGAGTTCCAGAACCTGGTTTTGCACTCCCCCGGGCCTGCCCAGGTCGTACGGCGACACCACCGCGACCCGCATCACTCCTCAGTCTGGTCCGATGGCCAGTTCGGCTGCAGCAGATGCCACTGCTCCGGCGCCTGTCTGATGTCGGCTTCCAGACGGGCCGCTACGACCCGGGTGCCCTGTTCGAGCCGTTCGGGTCCGTCCGGTATGTCCATCGGAGGACCGAGGACAAGATGGTGACCGGTGGGGGTGAAATAGCAGACAGCGGAAATCAGCGGAGCTCCCGTCCGCGAAGCAAGGGCGACCGGCCCCGCCGGCAGGGTGGTCGTCTCACCAAAAAATTCGGTCTTGACTCCACGGCCACTGAGGTCGCGGTCGGCGAGCAGGCAGACTGCCCCACCGGCCCGTACCGCCGCCTCTGCCTGCCTCATCACTCCCTTCGTATTCAGGATCACCCGGATCCCAAACGCCTCCCGTAACGATGTAAACCACCTGGTTATGAGCGGGTTGCCAAGTTTTTCTGCCACCGCCACAACTTGGATTCCAGCCCGCGCTCCGGACAACGCCGCCGCCTCCCAATTGCCTAGATGTGGAAGCGAGATCACTGCCCCGGTGCCGGACCTACCAGGCCCGGCCAGATGTTCGAGACCGTCGATGGTGAGGCCCCGATCGAGTTCAGGAATACGACGGGGCCGCACCCAGAATGTCTCGGCCCAATAACGTCCATAGGACGTGAAGACATTGCGCACCGCGGCCTCAACCTCAACCCCGCCGCCCAACACCCTCCTCATGTGGCGGCGCACCATTCGCTTGCGGCGACCGCCAACCAGATACCAGACGAGGCCGCCCCATTCCCCAACTTTCCGAGCTCCTCTGGCTGGTAGCAGCCCGAACAGACCCACCATTCCTCTTACGAGGAGATAGACCAACCGGTCCCTCACGGTGTCAGTTGTCTATATGTCTCAAAAAACCGCCAACCGACGGTTGACCAGGTAGCGACCACCATCACCCACAGCATCGGCTCAACCTGGCCGATCATCAACCCGACCGTGAACAAGATCACGCGCTCGGCCCGGCCCATGAGACCGCCCCTGCCATCCAGCCCGAAGGCCTCGGCTTTGGCACGCAGGTAGGGAACCAGCATCGATCCACCCAGCGAGAGCACGATCAGAAGGAGAACCCGCCAGCTGCCAGCCATCGCCACCGCCAGCCCCGCAAAACAGGCGACTTCGCCGACCCGATCGGACACTGCATCGAGAAGCGCTCCGCGGGGTGAATCGGTTCCTGATGCGCGGGCTACTGACCCATCGAGACCGTCAAGCACCGAGCCCACCAGGGCCACAGCGGCGCCGGGCGCCAGCATGCCGAATCCGATCATCACGCCGCCACCCAGAGTCACCAACAGACCGATGAACGTGAGGAGCTGGGGGGTCACGCC
>JAICND010000251.1 GCA_025929005.1 Acidimicrobiia bacterium | reverse complement strand
TTACAACGCCATCCTCGCCCATCCCGACCTGGACCAGACCGACTGGTCCTCGGTGCGGCTAGGGGTCTCAGCGGCCGAGCCGCTGCCACCCGAGATCTGGCGGCGATTTCGCGAACGAACGAAGATTGAAATCCTTGACGGGCTCGGCTCGACCGAGATGTTGCACATCTATTGCTCAAACCGGGCGGGAAACGTCAAACCCGGCACCTCGGGCGTCCCGGTCGACGGCTACGACCTGCAGATCCGGGACGAGGACGGCGAGGTCATCGAATCAGGCGAACCCGGCGAGTTGTGGGTGCGCGGTCCCAGCGCTCTCACCGGATACTGGCATCAGATTGGGAGGACCCGGGAGAAGCTAGCGGGCGGCTGGTTCGCTTCGGGCGACCGCTATCACCGCGACGAAGACAGCTACTACGTGTATGAGGGCCGGGTTGATGACATGATGAAGATCGGCGGACTGTGGGTTAGCCCGATCGAGATCGAGAACCGGTTGATGGAGCACCTCGCGGTCCGGGAAGCGGCCGTGGTCGGTGTTCAGATCGACAACGCCTCCCGCATCGAGGCGGGGGTCATTCTCGCTGGCGAGGTGCGCGGCGACGACGCGTTGGTGGCCGAGCTACAGGACTGGTGCAAGCAGAGCCTTCTCCGTTACCAGTACCCGCATCTGATCGAGTTCGTCGACGACTTTCCCCGCACCCCCACGGGAAAGATCCAGCGTTTCAAACTTAGAGACGCCTCCCGGTAGCCGGCCCCTGAACCGCAGCGACAAAACGAACAGTTGCCGCGGTGACTGCCTCGGGATCGATCAGATGCGGGGAGTGTCCCGATCCGGAGACCATCAGCCGTTCGATCGAACCTCCCACCTGGCTCTCGATGGCGTCTAGTTGACGAAGACTCCCGTACTCGTCTTCTTCAGATTGAATGAGCAGGACTGGACAACCGATCTCTGGCAAATACGGCTCCAGGTTCCAGGCACCGAACTCGGGGCTGAGCCAGATGTCGGCCCAGCCATAAAACGTTGCCTCGGGATCGGCGTGGTACTTGGACATCTTCGTGCTCATTTCTGATCCGGGAAATGAGGCGTGGACGGCCGCGATCGTGTTGATCCCTTCGGCTTCAGTAAAGACGTGGGGGGCCAGAAGAACCAGGCCACCGGTCGGATGGCCGCTCCCCGCGTAAATGATGGCGATCGAAGCCCCGTCGGAGTGCCCGATCAGAATCGGGGGCCGGCCCAGCAGCCGGTCAACCAGGATGGGCAGCACTTCGGCTGCTTCGACATGCATGTAGTTGACCGCCCGCGGCTCGGTGAGCGAATCCGACCAGCCATAGCCGTAGCGGGAAAAGACCAGACCTGGATGGCCGCTTCGCTCCACCACTTGGTCCGGGAAGTCCCGCCATAGTTCGATGCTGCCCAGTCCCTCATGGAGAAACACGATCGGGGTGGCTTCCAGGTGTGGATCGATCAATCGGTAGTGGAGCCGATGCCCGGCGACCTCGATGAAGTCGTCAATTAGCTCCACCCGTTACCTCTACCGGCACTCATTGAAGCTCCTCTGGTTGTCCTGACCGGCGGGTCAGTATATGATCTGCCCTCAGATGTGGTTGGGTTGTGATTGACTTCCTGACCCACCCCGATTCCTATCGCCATTGGGGGATGAGGATCGAGGGCCGGGTCGCCTACCTGGATATGAAGGTCGATCCCCAAGGCGGCATCGAGCCCGGCTACGAGTTGAAGCTCAACTCCTACGACCTCGGCGTGGATATCGAACTGGCCGATGCCGTCCAGCGGCTGCGCTTTGAGCACCCCGAGGTCGGGGCGGTGGTGATCGGCTCGGCGCTCGAGCGCATGTTCTGTGCCGGGGCCAACATCGGAATGCTGGCAACGGCGTCACATCCCCTCAAGGTCAACTTCTGCAAGTTCACCAATGAGACCCGCCTTGCCATGGAGGATGCCTCCTCCCACTCCGGGCAGCTATACCTGGCGGCGGTGGCAGGCAACGCAGCCGGGGGCGGCTACGAACTGGCGCTGGCCACCGATCACATCATGTTGATCGATGACCGCAACGCCTCGGTGTCCCTCCCCGAGGTACCGCTGCTCGGAGTCCTCCCAGCTACCGGTGGCCTTACGCGACTTACCGACAAGCGACACGTGCGTCGCGATCGGGCAGACGTGTTCTGCACCCTCGCCGAAGGTGTGAAGGGTCGCAAAGCATGGGAGTGGGGTCTTGTCGACGAGTTGGTGCCGGCTTCCTCCTTCACCGAGACGGTGGCAGCCCGGGCGGCCGAGTTCGCCAGCCGAAGCGATCGTCCCCAGGAGGCCGGAGGAGTGAAGCTGACCCCGCTCGAACGACGCATTACCGACCATGGCGTCGTCTACTCATTGGTCGTCGTCGATATCAACCGCGACGAGCGCGTCGCCACCGTCACGCTGACCGGTCCGGATGAGCCTCCACCAGCGGATGGTGAGGGGGCCGTCGCCACTGGAGACGTGTTCTGGCCGCTCCGGCTCAGCCGCGAATTCGAGGACGCCCTTCTTCACCTCCGTCTCAACGAGCTTGAGATCGGCACCCTTATCATCAAGAGCGAGGGCGACCTCGGTCTGGTCCTCGCCTACGACCAGATGCTCGTGACTCATGCCGATCACTGGCTTGTCCGAGAAGTCCTTCTCTACTGGAGGCGAGTGCTGCGGCGGGTCGACCTCACCTCCCGCTCGTTCATCGCCCTAATCGAGCCGGAGAGTTGCTTCGGCGGACTCCTGGCCGAACTCGTCCTCGCAGCTGATCGCTCCTACATGCTCGCTGGCTCGTGGTCGGGGGAGGGGGGCGCGATCGCGTATCTCGCCCTGACCGAGGCCAATCGCAGTGCCTTTCCGATGTACAACGGACTCTCCCGTCTCGAGACGCGGTTTTTCGGGGATCCCGACGGCCTTCAATTCGCCCAGAAGACGATCGGGGAGATGCTGGACGCCGAGGCTGCTGTGGCCGTCGGGGTGGTTACGGACGCCATGGACGACCTCGACTGGGATGACGAGCTGCGAGTCATGCTGGAAGAGCGCGCTTCCTTTTCTGACGACGGCCTTACTGCCATGGAAGCCAATCTCCGTTTTCCCGGTCCGGAGACCATGGAGACCAAGATTTTCGGACGTCTCAGCGCCTGGCAGAACTGGGTGTTTTCCCGTCCTAACGCTTCCGGCGAGAACGGGGCTCTGCGGCGATACAAGAGCGGGATCCGACCCGACTTCGATTGGAGGAGAGTGTGATGAGTTGGGAACAGGTCGACTACGACGCTCTCATCCCCAACAATGTGGGGTTGGCCGACGACCCCAAGCTCAAGCGGGCGCTGGAGACCTGGCATCCGGGTTACATCGACTGGTGGATGTCGATGGGTCCGGAAGGATTTCAGATGCCTGATGTCTATCTGCGGACTGCCATCAGCGTTGAGAAGGAAGGGTGGGCCAAATTCGGCTACGTGAAGATGCCTCAGTATCGGTGGGGGGTACTGCTGGCCCCACCCGAGGAGGACCGGCGCATCCCCTGCGGCGAACATTTGGGGGAGCCGGCCTGGCAGGAGGTGCCGGGAGAATATCGGTCCATG
>JAICND010000309.1 GCA_025929005.1 Acidimicrobiia bacterium | reverse complement strand
GAGATGCAGTTCGAGTTGAAGCGGCTTCAGCGCGAGGTGGGTATCACGTTCATCTATGTCACCCACGACCAGGAGGAGGCACTCACGATGTCGGACCGGATCGCGGTGATGAACCATGGCCGCGTCCTCCAGGTCGACGACTCGGCCAACCTCTACGACCGTCCGGTCACAAAGTTTGTCGCCAGTTTCATCGGCACCAGCAACTTTCTCCCCGGGTGGGTTGTCCGGGTCACCGACGATTTGGCGGAGTTCGAAGTGGCCGACGTCGGACTCATCCGAGCCAAACCGGTCGCTCCGCTGAGCGAAGGCGCCATGGCCCTCCTGATGATCAGACCCGAACGGCTACGACTGGGCGCCCCGGCTCACAACGACAATTCGGTCGAGGGGGTCGTTGAGGAGTCCGTCTTTGTCGGCAACGACGTCCTCCACATGGTGAGGCTCGACGACGGCATCGTCCTCACCATCCGCGACCAAAACCTGGGCCCCGAGGCCCGAACCGCGGTCAAAATCGGAGACCGGGTGGTGGTGTCGTGGTCGCCGACGGCAGCGATGATCGTCGCGGAATAACCCGAGAACCGCGAACCCCGGGTTGTAGTTCCCACTTTTGGGAGCTGGAACCCCGGGTTCGCGGTTTTCTCACTTCCCGGTCAGCCAACTAAGCGCACCGGCCAACAGTCGCGACGGCTTCCCGGTGCGGTCTTCCACCGAGTCAGCCACCGGCGCGAGGAGAGTTCCGGCGTTTACCCCCAACCATCGGAGCGGTTCGGGCTCCCACAAAGGGGAGCGATGCCCCACCCAGGGAAGGTGGGTGAGCTCGGTGTCCCTGTTGAGGACTAGATCGGCCATGGTTCGCCCTGCCAGATTGGAGGCTGCTACCCCTTCCCCGACGTAGCCGCCGGCATCCCCCACGCCGACCCGACGATCGAAGAAGACCGACGGTCGCCCATCGCGCGGGCTCGCCACGGCCCCACCCCACTTGTGCGTGACCAAGGCCCGGCCGAGATCGGGAAACAGGTCCCAGAGGATGCGCCGCAGCGACGCGTGAACTGAGTGACGACGGTCGAACTCGGGACTGAGAGCAGAACCGAAGTGGTAAAGAGCCCCCCGTCCTCCGAAGGCGAGCCGCCCGTCGGCGGTTCGCTGCCCGTAGATGATCAGATGACGGGCGTCGTTGAAGACCTGACGCTCTCTCAGCCCCACCCGGTCCCAGAAGGTGTCTGTTAATGGCTCGGTGGCCAGCATCAGGGAATACACCGGGATGAAGCTGCGACGGTGACCCGGCAGCTGCACGGTGAACGCCTCCGTGCAACGCAGGACCACCTCGGCCTTGATGTTGCCCCCTTCGGTGCGAACCAGGCGCGGTTCGACGGATCGGGCTCGGGTTCGTTCGAAAATCCGAACACCCCGTGTCTCCACCGCTCGGGCCAGGCCCCGGGCCAAACGAAGCGGGTGGATGGCAGCGGCGTGGGGGGTGAAAAGGGCTCCGTGCGAGTTAGATACGCGTCCAAGCGGGTCTACCTCCGACTGGGGGATCCAAGAGAAGTCTTCGGGTCCGAACCCCCAGCTCCGCTCGTATTCGATCCGCTTCTGGAGCCGGACAACTTGGGCGGGTGACCTGGCGAAGGTGAGGATCCCACCCTTGTGGAAGTGGCAATCGATCCCTTCGCTCGACACCACCCGGGCCACCTCGTCCACCGTCGCGAACATCTGCCTTTCAAGGGCCATGACCGCCGCCCGACCGGCCGAGGCCGCCATTTTTTCCCGGTTCCCGGCGATCTCGCCGGCGCACCACCCGCCGTTGCGACCGGAGGCGCCGAAGCCAGCGATTTCTGATTCAACGATCGCAACCTGCAGGCTCGGGTCGCTCTCCTTCAGGTAATAGGCGGTCCACAGTCCTGTGTAACCCGCTCCGACAATGACGACATCCACGTCGAGGGACGCAGCCAATGAGGGTCGGGGGGCCAACTCCTCTCCGGCAGAGTCGTGCCAGAGGCTCAAATGCCGGTAGTCATCCATGTGAACAGCAGCCAGCCGCTAGGACTCGCAGCCCCATCCATCGTTATCGTTACCGTCGAGGCCAAACTCGTCATAACCAACGACACGCACCGGGCCGCGGACGTAGTTGGGGCCGTTGCCACTGCCGCCCTCGCAGTCGTAGTCGCCGATCCCCATCTGAAGGCAGGCCCCCTCGTACGAGGGGTGACAATTGGAGGCGGGTGGCGCTGTGGTCGCGGGCGGAGCAGTGGTGGTTGTGGTCGGGGTGGTCGTAAGCGTCGTAGTCGAGGTCGTGGTCGTCGCGGATGCCCACAACCCCAGCGCCGCCTCCTCGGCCGCCTGCGCTGCCGCTCGAAGAGTGTCTGCCTCGGCCGTATCGGGGGGATACTCGACAGCGATCGCATATCCGCTTTTCACCATCTCGAGGTTGACAAAAACGTCATCGACATACACGTAGCGAAGGAGGCGCCCGAAAGTGTCCCGGTCAGACACATCGGAAATGAGGGTTACCTCTCCGGTGCCAACGAGCAACGCCAGAAAGGCCTTCGCCTCTGCGTAGAGGTGCGCACCCGGCTCGGGAGAGTCGATACCGATCAAACGGACCGGCTCGTTGGTGCCATCGGCGAGGATGACGCGGAAGGTGTCCCCGTCCGTGATCGAGGCCACCGTCGCCGTGCCGTCGTCGGCTGCAGCGGTCGTAGTCGTGGATGGCAACGCCAACGGCGACGAGGTCTCGCTCTCTGCTGTCGTCGAGGTGGTCGTCGCCTGAGGGATCACCGCCTGCTGCTCGGCCAGGCCGCCAGAAGCCACTCCAAAGAGCACAACGAAAAACACCGGAGCCGTTGCCCAGCCGGGCGAAAAGGGACGACTGGGTCGGGCGAGGGATTGCTTGACCTGATTGAGCCTTGCCCATTCGCCCTGAAGATCGGCAACGGCTGCCACCGCCTCGCGTTCGCCGTCCTTCAAGGGGATGAGTGGATCGACATCAGCTCCAACCGACCTGCAGGCTTCCAGGGTGATCTGCAGCCTT
>JAICND010000237.1 GCA_025929005.1 Acidimicrobiia bacterium | reverse complement strand
CGCCCGGGCCACTGGGCCCGACAGTTGGAGTCCATGGCGAGGCACGCTGCTGAGATCCCTCCACCGCCAGGTCGCCCGCCAACTAACCGGGGAGACTTCTGACTTTCAGTCAGACGAACTGGAAAGGCTGGAAGCGCTGGTTTCCGAAGAATTCACACCGACCCAAGTCGAAAGTCACTTGAGCAGGATGCCGGCTGCCTACCTCCTGCGGTTCGGAGCCGAAGCCGTCGCCGACCACCTTCGTTTGGTGACACCACCTCCCCGGATTCAGGAAGTCAGAGCCTCAATTGCCCACGGTTCCCCTGTATCGACGGTCACGATCGCGACCAGGGACCGGCCCGGGCTGCTGGCAAAGGTGGCCGGCGTCTTCGCCCTCCACAACCTGGGTGTCCTCGAAGCAAGGGTTGCAACTCGGGCTGACGGGCTTGCCCTTGACACTTTCCGCGTGGTGGATACCGGAGGGTCGGAGGCGATAGGACTCACCCGTTGGCCGGCCGTACGCGAGCATCTGGAACAGGTGGCCGCAGGCAGTCTCGACATCGAGGCACGGGTCGTCGCCAAGAGGGCGGCCTACCAGCGAACCGAGACCAAGCAACCGCCTGTTGCTTCTGTTTTGCGCCAGGTTGACCGCCTAACGATTGAGGTGCGTGCCTCCGACCGGGTCGGGCTCTTGTTCGACCTCGCCACCGCCATCCATTCACTGGGGCTCGACGTCCAGCTGGCGAAAATCGACACTCGCGGGTCTAGCGTCGTCGACGTGATCGAGGCCATCGACAGGGTCGACCCGTCAGTGGCCCGCGATGAGGAGATCCGTAATCGGATCGAAAGGGCATTGGCCTGAGAAACCAAACGAGCTCGGTCACCCGTCCAACGAGGGTGAAGACTTATCTTCTTGCCGCACTGGTGATGCTGGCGTCGGCCTGTTCAGAGGGTGAAGGGTCTACCACGTCCGAACTTACCGGCGCCGTGGTGGGAACCGTTCTGGCGGGCCCGACCTGTCCGGTAGAGCAGGAGCCTCCTGATCCCGATTGTGCCGACTTTCCCGTCGACGGGGCCGTGATCGTGGTCATGGATGCCGGACAAGAGTTGACCAGAGTCACCACCGGTGAAGATGGCACGTTCGATATTCGGCTACCGATCGGAACCGAACTCATGCTGGTTCCCCAGGCCGTCGAGGGCTTGCTCGGAACTCCTGCCGCCGCCCCCGTCTTCTTGACGGCGGTAAATGAACGCATCCGGTTGACGTTCACCTACGACACCGGGATCCGATAGCCGGGTCTAGAGGGGAGTGACGTAGGCAGCGGTGATCCCGCCGTCGACGAGAAAATTGGCGCCTGTTGTGAATGAGGACTCATCGGAGGCGAGCCAGAGGGCAGCCTGCGCCATCTCCTTCGCTTCGCCAAAGCGACCCATAGGAATGTGAACGAGACGGCGTTGCTTCTTGTCCTCAGTGTTGAGGAACTTCATAAGCAATTCGGTGTTAAGTGGTCCGGGGCTGAGGGCGTTGACCCGGATGGCCTCCCGGGCGTGGATTACTGCCAACTCCCGGGTCATCGCCAGGACCGCACCTTTCGAGGCCGTGTAGGCCACTTGCGGCGTGGCTGCCCCGAGGGTCGCCACAAAGGAAGCGGTGTTGATAATCGACCCGCCACCGGCTCTACGCAGAGCCGGCACGCCGTGCTTGCATCCAAGAAAGACGCCCTTGGCGTTGATGGCCATGGTCAGGTCCCACACCGCTTCCTCAGTGCCGATGGCGTCGTCATCTGCCGAGTGCATGATTCCCGCGTTGTTGAAGAGAATATTGAGTCGACCGAACTCCTCCTCCGCCGCGGCCACCATCGCTGAGGCGTCGGCATCCTTGGACACGTCAGCCGTCACCGCGATGGCGCGGCCTCCTGCCTCTGTGATCTGTCGGGCCGTGTCGACCGCGGCCTCGTGATTCAGGTCGACTGCCACCACCTCGGCGCCTTCGGCGGCGAAGAGGATCGCCGATTCCCTGCCAATCCCCGACCCAGCCCCCGTGATGAGGGCAACCTTGTCCTGAAGTCTCACGCCTTAGATCCGCTCAAAGTAGCGCCACCGTTCCCAATCGGTGACGGTGTTGTCGAAAGCCTCTTGCTCCTTGTGGAAGAAGTGTGTGTAGTGCTGCTGCACCGCTTCCCCAAAGGCCCGCTTTATGAACTCCGAGGAGGCGAAGAGTTCAGTGGCATCACGCAAGGTGGAGGGCACGCGTGCCAGTTGGCGCGCCTGGTAGACATCTCCAGCGAACAGATCGGGAGGTTCGATGGTGTTCTCAAGCCCGTCCAACCCGGCCGCCAGGATCGCCGCGTACACGAGATAGGGGTTGCAGTCGGCTCCGGGGATCCGGCACTCGATGCGCAAGCTCTGGTCGTGACCTACCACCCGGAAGCCGGCAGTACGGTTGTCATAACTCCAGGCGATTCTGGTGGGGGCCCAGGAGCCGTCCTGGTAGCGCTTGTAGGAGTTGATGGTCGGGGCCAGGAACGGCATCAACTCAGGGATATGACTCATCCATCCGCCCAGGAAGTGGCGGAACACCGGACTCACGTGCACCGGTCCCGCATCGAGCGAACCAGGGAAAGCGTTCTTCTCGCCCTCCCAAAGGCTCAAATGGATGTGACATGACGACCCGGCCTCGGCCATGCTCGGCTTGGCCATGAAGGTGACGCTGACTCCAAGACCCTCTGCGATTTCCTTCATGGCAAGCTTCATCACCGAATGGCGATCGGCCATTGTCAGCACGTCGGAGTATCGGATGTTCATCTCGTGCTGACCGCGGCCCCATTCGCCCTTGGAGTTCTCGACCGGAATACCGGAAGCGGCGAGATGGCGGCGGACGGCCCCGTTGTAATGCTCTTCTCGCGCCCCCTGCAGTAGGTGATAGTCCTCGATGTACCAACCCGCCGGCTTCAGGTCGCTGTAGCGCTTCTCGGCGGCGTCCTGGTAGGAGTCCTGGAACAAGAAGTACTCGAGCTCTGAGGCTCCCTTGGCCGTATAGCCCGAAGCCGCGGCGCGCTCGAGTTGGTGTCGGAGGATCGACCGGGGAGCGATCCCGACGTGGTTGTGGTGATGAGGATCGTGCAGGTCGCACAACACCAGCGCCGATCGATCGAGCCATGAGGCCATCCGGAGGGTGGCCATGTCCGGAACCATGTGGAAGTCGCCGTAACCGAGCTCCCAGTTGGCATAGGTGTAGCCGGGGACCGGCTCCATCTCCATGTCGACGGTGAGGAGGTAGTCGCACCCATGGGTGCCTTCCTCCTGGACCTCATCGAGAAAGTGCAGAGCATCGAATCGTTTGCCGTGAACCCGTCCGTAGTGGTCGGTGAAGCCCACGACCACCGTGTCGATGTCCCCGGAGGCTGCCCTCGCGGCTAGTTCATCGACGGTCAACATCCCGCGGACCATGACCCTCCTCTTTGGTCGCCTCTACGCCGCCCGCAAGCGTAGGAGGAGAGTCATTCCCGCGCGGTCAGAGACGCGCTCCAAAAATCATCGATCCGGCCGACCCTGTCTCGAGGGCATTACCTAATGTCGCCTCACCCAGAGCTGAGGAGGAAGCACATGTCCACCGAGCGCAAGAAAGGCTCGGTCACGTACCAGGACGTCGACCACAAGTACTTCGAGCAACGTGGTCTCAGGCGTCACGCCGGAGTGTGGTCGCTGTGGGCGTTGGGGGTGGCCGCTGTCATTTCGGGAGACTT
>JAICND010000159.1 GCA_025929005.1 Acidimicrobiia bacterium | reverse complement strand
GAGGACGACACCGACATTCAGAACGGCCCCGATCTCTACGTGTGGATACTCCCCTCCGACTCATATGAAGGGGGCATCCCAGATGAATACCTCGATCTTGGCAGGCTCACCGGGAACGTAGGTGGACAGAATTATCAGTTACCCGAAGGCTTCGATCCTGAGGTTCACCGCACGGTTCTGATCTGGTGTCTTCGTTTCTCCGTACCCTTCGCAGCGGCACCGCTGGCGTGACCCCTAATCGGAAGGCCCTTTGAAGCGATCTACGGCCCTCGCCGCGTATGTAGGGATTCTGATCGCGTGTACGCAAGCAGGTACAAACTCTACGGAAGGGTCATCGGATGTGGCCGTGGCTGGAAGCAACGCTATCCCCACCGGCGCCCGCGGTTATGTCTTTCCCCCTCCTCCCACGGTGCCTGATGGGGAGCTGACGCCGGCAACCTCGACTGCGGTGGACCGGGTGGTGGCCAGCGCCCAAGCCGGCCTCGACTTCGATGCCTTGGATGCTTTGGCCGCATCTGGAGACGCCCGCCTCGCCTGGGTAGTAGCCGACCTGCTGCGGTTTCTCCAAAGCGGGCGGGCGGGGGAAGAGCTCGTACGGGCTTTCGAGATGCTCACTGACGTCGAACTTGCGGCCGACCCCAGCAGTTCGGAGAGCCCCTGGCGGGCAGTAACTGACCATTTGATCGCCTGGGACCTACCAGCCCCGCCCCGATATCAGGAGCTGAAGAGCCAATTGTTACTCCTGGTCGAGCCGCGCTGGTCACCCTTTTTTAGCGACGTGGACGCGGCCATAGACTGGCGCTGGGTGAGTTGGGGTGGCGTGCTGATCGATGACCGTCCCCTCGGTGATGATGGCTTCTGCGAGCGCGGATGCATCCCAGCTCTTGATGACCCGACCTTGACGGATGCCGCGGGCGGCGACTGGTACTCGGACGGTTACGTGGTTTTCGGGGTTGTGGTCAACGGTGAGGCAGTTGCCTTTCCCAAGAACATGATGGAGATCCATGAGCTGGTGAACATCACGATCGGCGGACGGCGTTTGGGGATTCCCTATTGCACTCTGTGCGGGTCGGCTCAGGCTTACTTCCTCGACTCCGTGCCGTCGTGGAGTGAGCCGATCGTGTTGCGGACCAGTGGCCTCTTGTCTCGATCCAATAAGGTCATGTATGACCTGGACAGCGCGTCGATCATCGATACGTTTACTGGAGTGGCCCTGTCTGACCCCCTCCAACAAGCGGCCGTGACGCTGGAGCAGACCACCGTGGTGGGCAGCTTCTGGGGCGATTGGAAAACCGAACACCCCGACACCATGATTGTGGCCCGAGACGGTGGGATCGGCCGCAGCTACCCGGATGATCCTTTGCAGGGGCGGGACGCCGCCGGTCCCATCTTTCCGGTCGGCGCCGTCGACCCCCGCCTGGCCGCCCAGACTCTGGTGGTCGGGGTGATTGGGTCCGACGGCGTGCCTCTGGCCTTTCCAATCGAAGCCGCTCGCTCGGCAATTGCCGAAGGTGAGGAGGTGACGCTGGGAGATGTCCGTCTCCTGCCGGACGGCACCGGATTCCGGGCCGAGTTGCTCAACGGAAACGAGCTTGTTGCCCATCAAGCCTTCTGGTTCGCTTGGAGCCAATTCCACCAATCCACGGTGGTCTGGGGAGACACCAGGTGAATCGCCTCCGGCAATGACGCGCGATCTCGTACCCGGCAAGCGCCCGCCCGATCGGCCAGTCTGCTATCTCGAGCGGAGCCTCCGTGACCTGCCGACATGGCTATGGTCGGCCGATGCTCGCCGACTTCACGCTCAGCGACCAGGAAGGAAAGCCGTGGAGGCTTTCCGATCATCTCGACGCTGCGGCGATGTTGGTCTTCTTGCGCGGTGATTGGTGACCCTACTGCAACGGCCAGCTGGTCAGCCTGGCAATGCGTCATCAACAGCTGCTTGCAGCAGGGGTCCGATTGTTTGCCATTTCTATCGACTCGCCGGAAAGAAACGCCGCCCTGATCGAAAAGCTCAAGCTTCCCTTTCCCTACTTGTCCGACCCGGATAGGTCAAAGGCGATAACCCCGTACGGCGTGGCCGATGAGAAGGACGACCGTCACATCTCCCGGCCGGCAATAGTGGTGGTCAGACCCGACCGGGAGGAAGTCTTTCGGTTCGTCTCCCGAGATTTCGCTGATCGCTTACCTGAAGATGAGGTGGTGATGGCAGTCCAACAACTAGCTCTGCCTCCCACTACTCAAGCGCCGCCGCGGATCGGACCGGCCGAGCCAGGCCCACGATCCCTGTCACTCCATGACCTCCGGATCTACTTCCGGGGAGCTCGCTTTGCGGCGCTTGCGATGGGTCTGCGACATGGTCACCAAGCAGAGTCAATAAAAGCTGACTCGAAGGCCTACGTAGCGGAGATGGATCGCTACACCGAATCACTCGACTGGCTCCGCCAAAGGGACTCCGAGTGAGGGCTGCGTTGATCCCCACCTCGGGCCCGGACAACTTTGGGCGTCGATCGGGCCCGCTTGGCCAACGCTGTTTGCCGGATTGAGGTGATGGGAGTCACCCATAGAGTCTCTGGATACGAGAGACGCGGGGCGGTGAATACCGTCCACAACGCCGAGTCGTCAACCTCTTGCTGTTGGTTCGGCAGCCTCAGTGACTACCGAGGCAGGAGACGAAGATGAGCTCTCCGATGAGAGTCGGGTCGTACATGCTTGCTTGAGCGTCTATCGGCGGAGGGAGCCGGGTTCCAGAGGCGGGCCTACCGTCGTCTTAGAGTGCCGCAAAGGTCATTGAACATCTGAACGCGACTGCACGCGCCCATCACCAGAGCTCTCCGCGACAACGCCCAAATCTGACCCAGCTGATGTCCCGGGAAGCTACCGGTGCGCTGAATGGCAGTGGGTCTCGTCGGGTAGCAGTGGGCGAAGGTATACCCAATACGTCACCCCACCGCTCTCCCACAGCGTGTCCTGAGCGACACTCCCGCGCAGCTCCGCTAGATCGTCCCCCTCGACTAATGCGCACCGAGCCGCTCGCTCAGGGAGAGCCTCGCCAAAATTTGCCAGGTCGGCCAATGGCCAGGCCCTGATTTGCCACCCGGCCACCATCTCTTCGCTCCAGGGTCCATCCTGTTGGGGACCTCGAGCCACCGCCCAGACCACCGCCCACGCCTCCGGCTCGTACGGCCCCAGCTCTGACAGCGTGTGATTACTGAGCCCCGCCAAGTCTCCGAGACGATCGACGAATCGGCGAAGGGTCTGCCTTTGGCGGACCACCTCCCGGCTAAGACCTTCTTCTGCCTGACCGGTTCCATCCAGGTTCCACGCCGAACTCGAGTGACTGGCTCCGCCGGCGACGACAGTGATGATGCTGGTGCCGTCGCCGTCGGTGCCGTAGACAGCGTCCAGCCTCCGGTCGTGACCTTCGAGCCCGGCCGCCCGAGCGTCTGCCAGCACCTGCTGCACCCCCGCTTCGGACAGCATGATGTCGTCATAGAGGGTGAAGAAATCCCTTGTACCGAAGGGGCTCTCTCTGATAAGACGTCCGTCGCCGTAGACGGTTAGGGAGGGAGCCCTCGGGTTGATCACCTCCATGGGGTGCATGGGGCCTACGCCTTGATTCTCTATTTGCAGGACTATCTCCTGCCCTCCGGTTGGATGTTCGACCACTAAGTCGGCCGGGGCCGAGCACGAGGCGGAAAGGAGACCGGCGATCACGGCGATGAGCTGTCGCCTCACAACCCTGCTTGGATGCCGACCCTGGACTCTCGGTTCCTTGAGGGACCCACGGGCATTCGCGGTAGATCTACCACTCTGCACGGTGGGCGTCCCGTTGAATCCTTTACATACGCCCCATCATTTATCCCCATCTGCTCAGCCTCTATACGGACACCATCGTCGAAACGTCGAAGCCTATGGCAACGCTGAGAAGAACGAGCACTACACCGATAAAGGTGGTGTAGGACCAGCGAGCTCGATGGTCGGCGATCCAGAAGCGACGGACCCCTGCGATGCCCATCACCATGGCCATGGAGCAAAGGACAATGCTGATCGGGGCACGAAACGTGTCGAGCAAACTGACAAAAGGAACGAGGATCGGGATCACCAGATAGGTGATGGTGCACCGAACGCCGGACACCACGATCGCGGCGGTCGTCGACCGACGCGCACCGACTATGGCGTTCTTTTCGACGACATCTCCCACCCGCAGGAGCCGGCGGATGAACCGGTCGGCGGGCGTGCGCTCTTGATGAAACTGCTGGACGCCCCTAATTGCTTCTCCCGGGTCGTGATTGGAGTCGGATTGAGGCGCGTGAGGCGCCCAAGGCCGGGCCTGCCGCAAGCACCATCTCCGCCGCTCGCCGACCCGATTCCACACATTCGTTGAGACCTATCCCATGAAAGGCGGCTCCAGCCAGGGCCAACCCTGGATGAGCGGCCAACGCTGATTCGGCTGTGGCCACGCAGTCGATGTGGCCGAGGGTGTACTGATGGAGGCCCCCTTCCCATGACTGGGTTCTCACCAATACCGGATCGGCTGTGAGGCCGATAAGCGCCGCCAACTCTTCCCGCACTACCGCTACCAGCCGGTCCTCTTCACCCAAGGCCAACTCCTGGCCATGCTGTCCCCCAACGAATGCTCGCACCAGCGCGAATTGCTCATCGGGAACCCTCCCCTCCCACTTCTGGGAGAGATATGACACTCCCATGATCCGACGTCGCTCTGCCGATGGCACAACGAATCCCGAGCCGAACAATCTGGGAATCTCGTCAACTCGATATGCCAGTGTGACGTTGGCGGTTGCGACCTGGCGAATGCTGGCCACGGCGGCGGCTGCCTCCGGGATTACCTCCGACAACAGTGCAGCCGTGTCCCGGGCCGG
>JAICND010000123.1 GCA_025929005.1 Acidimicrobiia bacterium | reverse complement strand
GCGGGCTGTCGAACACCCGGTGCAAAGCAACCGTCAGCTCCACCACTCCAAGATTGGGGCTGAGATGGCCACCAGTCTTGGAAATGTTGTCGATCAAGAAGTTCCGTATCTCAGAACAAAGCTCTTCGAGCTGATCGTGGCTTAGGGCGTGAAGATCAGAGGGCCGCCGGATCTGGGACAGCAGGGACACGACTGGTCAGGATACCGGGCGGATGTCGGAAGACGGAAGCCCAACGCGTGAGCCGTGGGTTGGGAGGCGTGAGAGGGGCGGGGAGGTAGAGCGGGCGGGTGGGGTAGCCTGAACAAACGACGACCAGGAGGTCGATTTGAAGTCCAGGCGTTGGCTGGTTGCCGCCGTGGCCGTGTTAGCAGCCGCCTGCACCGGCGACGGGGCCACTACTACAACCACTGGTGGCGGCACCACGACCACTGCTGCCTCCACCTCCACCTCAGGGCCGACCACCACCGTCGACCCCACCAACCTTCCTGACCTCGAAGGCCGCCAGGTCAGAGTGGCGGTCGACCACGACTCCTTCCCCTTCAACTACATCGACGAACCGAACGTGCCGACCGGTTGGGACTATGAAGTCATACCCCTCCTTTGTGAAGCCCTGGGCTGCACGCAGGAATTCGTCGTCGTCGAGCCTGAACAGGTCCTCTCCGCCGTGGGCGACGGGACGGCCGACTTGACCGGCGACGGGACCATTGCCGATGCCGCCCTGGGCGAACTCGTGGAATTCTCGACTCCGTATCTGGAAGTGGAACAGCGTCTGGTGGTGCGAGGCGGCGAAGACCGGTTCACAACCATCGAAGAATTCACCGCCGGCTCCGGCATCGTTGGAGTGATTGCCGGGAGCCGCAACGAGAGTTTGGCTATTACAACATGGGGCGCCGGTCGAGTTCGGGGATACATCGATTTGGCTAGTGCTATCGATGGCCTGGTGGGCAGCACCATCGACGCCGTCCTTATCGACGACTTTGGTGGTCAGGGCTATGTGGGCGAACACGATCAAGAGGTAAAGCAGATCGATGGGGTGGTGGCATCAGGGGAGCTCGCCCTGGCGTTTACCCCCTCCTCGGATCTCACGGCGATCTTCAATGCGGCTCTCACGGCCCTGATCGATGATGGAACGCTCAGCACCATCAACGCCTTCTGGTTCGCCCCAGCCTCCGCCTCCTAGACGGGGTTCGGCACTCCGACCGGCTAGGCCGGAACTTAGGCAGGAAGATCGATCCGGAACCTGGAGCCGACTCCCAACTCGGACTCCACCGAGACCTCGCCGCGGTGTCCCTCGACGACGTGCTTGACGATCGCCAGGCCGAGCCCGGTGCCTCCGGTCGTCCGCGACCGGGCCGAGTCGACTCGATAGAAACGCTCAAAGATGCGGGGCAACTCCCGGCGGGGGATACCTTCGCCTGTGTCGGCCACCGTGATGTGGCACCGACCGTTGGAGGCCGACACCGTGACCGAAATGGAACCACCCCGCGAAGTATGACGAAGGGCGTTGTCGAGCAGGTTGCGGACCGCCAATGCAAGGTCCGGCCGACTCCCCATTACCGCAACGCGATCGGCTTCAACACTCAAGTCAACCTCGACGTCGGCCGCGACAGCTCTCGCTCTGGCAACCTCTACTTCGACCATCTGTCCCACGTCGACCGACTCCGCTTCCATCGTCGATGACTCCACGCGGGAAAGGTCCAGGAGGTCACTGACCAGCTTCGCCAGCTGCCGGGCTGAGCGCTCGACCTGGGTTGCGAACCGTTCGGCCGAGGCGGGATCGTGGGCTAGAGCCAAGCCCAGCGCTTCCGTGGAGGCAATTATCGATGCGACCGGAGTCTTCAGTTCATGAGAGGCGGCGGCGACAAAGTCGCGCCGGATCGCCTCCATGCGGTTGCTCGTCGTGACGTCGGTGATCGTAAGAAGGACTCTTTTGTCGGCCGGAAACAACACCGCGGCCGCTCGCAACATGCGAACCGGGCTTCCGTACTCGAGGTCGCCTTCGGTGACTCTCTGCTCGACCCTGGCCTGACGAACCAACGTCTGCAGCCCGTGCGGGACAAGACTGGAGAGGCGATCGGACGGTCTGATGAGTTCATTGGCGGCAGGATTCGTATAGGCGATGACGTCGTCTTCCCCGACCAGCACCACCCCCTGACGCACCACCGCCAAAACCTGTTCCAGTAGGCGGCGGTCGTCTTCGGCTCGATCGGCCACCGCCCGGGCGGTGCTTACTTCATCAGTGAGCAGCTCACTTCTGGTCTCGACGCGACGTTCGAACCTCCTCCCGATTGCAAAGACGAGACCGGCCCCGATGACCCCGGCACCCAGAACTCTTACGAGTTGACCGGTACCCGCTCCCGGCAGTACCGCTGCCAGTGTCAGCGAAAACGCCAGCGAATACGCCAACAGAAGCGTGAGGGAGAGGCGCCGATCAGGCTGGTTCATCAACGAACTTGTAGCCCAATCCACGAACGGTGAGGATCTGACGGGTGCCGCTGGGATCGAGCTTCTGTCGGAGACGCTTGATATGGACATCGAGCGTCTTCGTCGCTCCGAAATACTCGGGCCCCCAAACCTCGTCGATGAGGGCATCACGAGTGGCAAGACGACCCTTGCGTCTCATCAGGGACTCCAGCAGATCGAACTCTTTGGGCCGCAACGGAACCGGGTGACCTTCCACCCGGACCTCGTGGGCATCGACGTCCAACTCGATGCTGCCACCCCGCAGGATCTCGTTGGCATCGGCCAGGGCTCCCGACTTGGCCGAGCGACGAATCTGCGCTCGCACCCGGGCGACCAGCTCTCGCATCGAGAACGGTTTGGTCATGTAATCGTCAGCGCCCAACTCGAGACCGGCGACCTTGTCGGCTTCACCTTCTTTGGCAGTCAACATGATGATCGGCACATCGGACTCACGTCGGAGCTGACGACAGACGTCAAGTCCGGACATACCCGGCAGCATGACATCAAGCAGCACCAGGGCCGGACTCCAACGACGAGCAGCTTCAAGACCTTCTCGTCCATTGGTGGCTGAGGCGACTTGAAACCCTTCGAGATCGAGGGCGTATCTGACCGCCTCGACGATGGCGGTCTCATCTTCGACTACCAGCACGCGCGGCCGGTAATCGCTACCCGGTGCCGCTGATCCCATTCTCGTTGAACTCCATCATCTCGCCGGTGAGAAGAAATGCGGTTTGCTCGGCGATATCGACCACCTGGTCGCCGATCCGTTCGAGGGCACGGCTGACCATCATCATCCGAGTCGCCCACTCCAGCAGTGACGGGTCAGGCCCGCACTCCACCACCTCGCGGTACATGTTGCGATTCAGTCGATCGACGGGTTCGTCCATCGCCGGCAGCAGCCGAGCTTCGTCGATGTCTCTTCGCACCAGCGCCTCGACTCCGGTCCGGATCATCTGGCGAACCAAGTCGCCCATTTCGCGTATCTGGGCGATGATGCGTTCCGAGCGCGGCAAGCCAAAGGTGACCTGGGCCATCTTGGCGATGTTGACGCATTGATCGCCCATCCGTTCAAGGGTCGTGTTGAGGTGGAGTAACACGGACATCATCCGCAGGTCACTGGCCATCGGCTGCTGGCGCGCCATCAGCGTCAGCCACCGGTTGTGGACGTCGAGGTAGATCCGGTCGATCTGATTGTCGAGAGCCACCACCCGGGCCGCCAGTTCCATGTCAGGGATGCAGATGGCGTCAACCGCCATCCCCACCATCTGTTCGGCCTGGTCAGCGACATTCAGCAACGTCTGCTCGAGGTCTGCCAGTTCTTGATGGAAATGCGAGCGAATGTCTGTCATCCGAATCGTCCTGTGATGTAGTCCTCGGTGGTCTTTTCCCTGGGTTTGGTGAAGATGTCCTCCGTGCGGCCATATTCGACCAGGTACCCGGCCCGCTCAGCGTTCATGTTGAAGAAAGCCGTGTAGTCGGAGGCCCGGGCCGCCTGCTGCATGTTGTGGGTGACGATGATGATCGTGTACCGCTCCTTGAGGTCCTGCAGCAACTCCTCGATGCGAAGCGTGGCCACGGGGTCGAGGGCCGAAGTGGGCTCATCCATCAGGACGATCTCAGGCTTCACGGCGATGGCGCGGGCGATGCACAGCCTCTGCTGCTGACCTCCCGACAAGGAGTAGCCGCTCTCTTTGAGTTTGTCTTTGACCTCGTCCCACAAGACGGCCTGGCGTAGGGCTTCCTCCACCAGGGTGTCCATCTCTCCTTTGAATCCGTTGACCTTGGCGCCCCAAGCCACGTTGTCGTAGATGCTCTTGGGGAATGGGTTTGGCTTTTGGAAAACCATCCCGACCCGACGGCGGACCTCGACGGGATCCACCCCGGGACCATAGATGTCGACATCGTCGAACAAGATCTGGCCCTCCACCCGAGCGGAAGGGATCAGGTCGTTCATGCGGTTGAACGATCGGATCACTGTGCTCTTGCCACATCCCGAAGGCCCGATCAGCGCAGTGATGCGATTGGCCACGCAGGCAAGGTCGATGTCTTTGACCGCCTGAAAGTCACCGTAGAAGACCGACAGGTCCCGCGCCCGTACCGCCGACCGCTCGGCGGGGGCAGGGCCAGATGGCGGGATGATGGTCAAGTCGATCTCCTGGTCCTTCTCCAACATTTCCATCAATAACTCCTCTGGAACCGGTTTCGCAAAACGATGGCCGTCGCGTTGAGCACCAGCAGCATGACCAGCAGCACGACGATGGCTGCCGCAGCTATGTGTTGGAACTCAGGTTGGGGCCGCGAGGTCCACTGAAAGATCTGGATGGGGAGGGCTGTGAACTTCGAGAAAGGACCGCTGGGATCGACCGTTATGAAGGTGGATGCTCCGACCACCACCAGCGGAGCGCTCTCACCGAAGGCCCGGGCCATCGAAAGAATCGTGCCCGTAAGAATCCCCGGGGCGGCGTTGGGGAGGACATGGGCCCTGATGGTTTGCCACTTGCTGGCTCCTAACGCCAACCCGGCCCTGCGAAGCGACTGCGGTACCGCTCTGATGGCTTCCTGGGCACTGATGATCACCACCGGCAACACCAACAGACCGAGGGTTAGGCCGGCGGAGAGGACGGTCCGGCCGTTGGCCACGTCACCGGCGGCGGTGGCACCGACTGCTGAGCCGCTGGTGAAGCTTTCGAGGGCACGCACGAATATCGCCAGGCCCAACATCCCATAGATGATCGATGGGACTCCGGCCAGGTTGTTGATGTTGGTCTGGATCAGTCGGTTGATGCGGCTGGTGCCGGCGTACTCCTCGAGGTAAATCGCCGCGGCCACACCTACCGGAAACGCGAACAGGGCGGTCACCGCCAGCAGCCACAGGGAGCCCAGGATGGCCGTGCGGATTCCAGCGATCTCGGGTTCGGGATTCTGGGGCGACCGGACGAAGTCACCGGAAACCCATGACCGGAACTCCAGGGTCGCCTGAGGGTGCTCGGCCGCCACTAGATCCTCAATCTCCGCTCTGGAGGTGAGGCTTTCGACGAGATTCCAGGTGTTGACGACAT
>JAICND010000027.1 GCA_025929005.1 Acidimicrobiia bacterium | reverse complement strand
TTCCCCACAACCTGTCGCTGGAGGACGGACCGTCTACTCCTGACCTGAGCCCTGGAGAAAGCTCCACCCTCAACGTCGGTGAACTGGAAGCGGGAACATACGTGTTGTTATGCCGCGTTCCCGGCCACGAGTCGTCGGGGATGCGGGCGTCGTTGACGGTGGGTGACGAGGGGACTGACCCCAATCAAGCCCGTCACGACGCCGACTATCGGGCCATGGACATGGCAATGACGGAGAGCATTCTGGCTTTCCCTGCCGCAACCGAGGGAAAAGGGAACCAGCCGCTCGAACCAACCGTGTTAGCGGACGGGACCAAGCAGTACGAAATCACGGCGGCGATCACGCAGTGGGAAGTCGAGCCAGGCAAGGTCGTCGAAGCCTGGACCTACAACGGGCAGGCTCCCGGACCTGCCTTGAGGGTCGACGACGGAGACAGAGTCTCGGTGGTCGTGCACAACCAACTGCCGATGGGGACCGATGTCCACTTCCATGGGGTGAAAGTCGACAACGCCATGGACGGAGTTGCCCCGTTGACTCAGCCTCTGATCGAGGCCGGGCAGAGCTTCACATACGAATTCGTGGCTGAGGGACCAGCCGTAGCGATGTATCACGCCCACCACCATGCCCAGCTCCAGGTTCCGAACGGACTCTTTGGCACGGTCGTCATCGGTGACCTCCCATTACCGACCGGTCGTGTGATCGGCGGCTTTGAGGTGCCAGCCAACCTTGAAGTCACCACCGAACTCCCCATGGTGCTAAACGATGCGGGCGTCATCGGGTACTCGTTGAACGGCAAGTCCTTCCCCGCCACCGAGCCGCTGGTCGTAAATCAAGACGACTGGTTCGTCGTTCACTACTTCAACGAAGGGATGCAGATCCACCCGATGCACCTGCACGGATTCCCGCAGCTGGTCTATGCCAAAGACGGCTACCCGCTCGACGAGCCCTACTGGGTCGACACCCTCAACGTGGCGCCTGGGGAGCGGTACTCGATTCTCGTTCATGCCACTGAGGCCGGTGCTTGGGTCTGGCACTGCCACATTCTCAACCACGTCGAAACCGAAGAGGGCATGTTTGGCATGGTCACGGCGGTGATCGTCGAACCCTGACCAACAGGACCAATGCCTCTGGCAAGCGCCCAATGAGGCGCGACGATCGCATGACGTTGCGAAAGGATCAGCGATGACTTCACCCGCCCCTCAACTCCTGGCCGCCAAGAGCGGACCGACGGTCCGCAAGACCAGTTATACCGCCGCCGTAGTGGTCAACCTGGTCATGCTGTTTGTGATCAACAATCTCCTCAGCTGGGATTGGTTTCGTTTCCTGACAGCCGACTTCGGACCGCTGTTGTGGCTCATCAACGTCTCGCTCGTCGCCACGATCCTCATCAACCTTGTTTGGCTCGGCTACAACCCGGTCTGGTTCCGATCATTGAGTCAGATCGGTTTGAACCTCATCAGCGCCTTGGTGACCGTCCGCATGTACCAGGTGTTTCCGTTCGACTTCTCCACCTATGAATTCGATTGGGCTCCATTAGTCCGGTTGGTGATCATCCTCGCCATGGTCGGTCTGGCCCTGGGCACCATCACCGAGCTCTTCAAGCTGGTCCCCCAAAGGGTGAAACTCAGTTCTAGTCGGGACTGAGACGCCAGATAACCCGTGGACAAGCCTCGGTCGCCTTGTCGGACGTTTGCCCCGAGCCCCGATGACTATTGGCCCTAGTCCCACTGGGGGCAGGCGGGGACACTCAGAGACAAGATCGATCAGGAGTGATTCATGGGACCTTTCGCATGGACTGCAATTGCGATAGTCGCGGCGTCGGCTCTGTTTCTTGCCCGCCTTCGCTGGAGAAACTGGGGAGCCACCGCTGCCGAGATTGCCCAGACTCTGCCAGGGGACGAGTTCGTCCCAGACCCAGCCGGCGTCACGACCAGGGCAATCACCGTCGATGCCCCAGCTGAGGAGGTGTGGCCCTGGCTCGCCCAGATCGGTCAGGACAGAGGCGGGATGTATAGCTACGACTGGCTCGAAAACCTGATCGGGCTCGACATTCACTCGGCGACCGAGATCAACCCCGCATGGAGGTTGCGTGAAGGCGATCGGGTAGTTCTAGTCAGACCAGGGTGGATGGGGCTGAAAAAGGGCTACAGCCTTCCCGTTGACTTGATCGAACCGGGGCGTGTGCTGGTCTTGAGACAGTCGCCTCCGGAGCACCCGTGGAATGCCGTGTGGTCTTTCCACCTCATTCCCCAGGGCGAGACCCGTTGCCGGCTCCTTTCTCGAGGCCGCGACGCCATCAACCCCGGACTGGCCGGCGCCGTCGGACGACTGTTCAGCCAACTCCTGGACCCGATCACGATGTTGATGACCCGCAAGATGTTGCTCACCATCAAATCCCGGGCCGAACAGTTCCCGACTCTGACGACGTCGATCCCGCAAGAGTCGGTCGTCTTATGACCCTGTCTGTTGCCTCGCCCCGATCAGTGACGATCGATGGCAACGAGGCGGCCGCCCGGGTGGCTCATGCCATGTCCGAAGTGATCGCGATCTATCCGATCACGCCGGCCTCTGCCATGGGCGAGCTAGCGGATGAATGGTCTCAGAAGGGAACAGCCAACGCCTGGGGAACAGTTCCCGAGGTCATCGAGATGCAAAGCGAGGCCGGGGCTGCGGGTGCGATTCACGGTGCTCTCCAGACCGGCGCCCTCGCCACCACCTTCACTGCCTCCCAGGGCCTCCTCCTGATGCTGCCCAACATGTACAAGATCGCCGGCGAGCTGACGCCGACCGTCATCCACGTCGCCGCTCGAACCGTCGCAACTCACGCTCTGTCGATCTTCGGTGATCACTCTGACGTGATGGGTGCCCGCCAGACCGGCTTTGCGATGCTGTCCTCTGCCACGGTGCAGGAGGCCCAGGATCTCGCTTTGGTAGCGCATTCGGCCACACTCAAAAGCCGGATCCCTTTCCTGCACTTCTTCGATGGTTTCCGCACATCGCATGAGGTGGCCAAGATCCAGGCCCTAGAGATCGGAGAGATGAGGGACTTCATCGATTCGGCCCTCATATCCGCCCATCGCGACCGGGCTCTCAACCCCAATCGACCCTTCCTGAGAGGTTCCGCCCAGAATCCCGACGTCTACTTCCAAGCTCGCGAGGCGATAAACCCCTTCTACGCGGCTCTGCCCGGCATAGTCCAGGAGGAGATGGACCGGCTCGCCGACCTGACCGGGCGGAGGTACCACCTCTTTGAATACGTCGGCCACCCCCGGGCAGACCGCGTCATTGTGGTCATGGGCTCGGGAAGTGGAGCGGTCGGCGAGGTGGTCACAGACCTGGTCGCCAGGGGCGAGAAAGTCGGGATGGTGCTGGTACGCCTCTATCGCCCATTCGACGCTGATCGATTCCGCCAGGTACTGCCGGACTCGGTCACAGCGCTGGCGGTACTCGACCGCACCAAGGAGCCGGGGGCGTTGGGCGAGCCCCTGTACACAGACGTCATTGCCGCTCTTGCAGCCACCGGTCCGATTCCACCAATAGTGATCGGTGGACGTTATGGCCTTTCATCAAAGGAGTTCACACCGGCCATGGCGCAGGCTGTTTTCGACGAGCTTGCTCGCGCTGAGCCGGCGCGCCAGTTCACCGTTGGCATCATCGATGATGTCGGACACACCAGCCTCACCGTCAATAAGGCGTGGGACGAACCTGAGGATGTCGTCAGGGCCGTGCTCTTCGGATTGGGCAGCGACGGGACAGTCGGTGCCAATAAGGCCTCCGTGAGAATCATCGGAGACAGGACGGCCCTCTTCGCCCAGGGTTACTTCGTGTATGACTCCAAGAAGTCGGGGTCGCGGACCATTTCCCACCTGCGGTTTGGACCGCGAGCCATCAACTCGAGCTACCTGATCGGCCCTGGTCAGGCCACCTTCGTCGCCTGCCACCAATTTCATCTTCTCGAGGACGTCGACGTGCTCGAACCGGCCGCCCGGGGTGCTCGGTTCCTGCTCAGCTCGCCATACCCGGCTGACAAGGTCTGGGACCACCTCCCTGCCTGGTTTCAGGCGGGACTCCTTGAGAAGGAGATCGAGTTGTGGGTGGTGGATGCAGCCGGGATCGCCCGCGACGAAGGCCTGGGCGGCCGTATCAACACTGTCCTGCAGGTCTGTTTCTTCTACCTCACCAAGGTCCTTCCGATCGATGATGCGATCGCCGCGATCAAGGACGAAATCTCCAAGGCCTATAGCAAACGAGGCGAAGTGGTGGTGCGGCGGAATGAGGCGGCGGTTGACCGAGCCCTGCAGAACCTGGCCCGGGTGAGCATCAGCCGTCCCGCTGCAAATGGACACGCCGGGGACTCACCCGATGAGAAGTTAGCTGCCCGCCTCTCCACCGCACCCGACTTCGTGCAAAGAGTGACCCAAATGATGATGGCCGGCAAAGGTGATCTGCTCCCGGTTTCCGCTCTACCCATCGACGGGACCTTCCCCACCAACACGGCTCGGTGGGAAAAGCGATCGATCGGCGACGAAATCCCTCTCTGGGATCCGTCAATCTGCATCGACTGTGCCCGCTGCGTGCTCGTTTGCCCTCATGCAGCCATTCGCATCAAGATCTTCGATAGCGACGTTCTTGAACAAGCACCCACAGGGTTCCTCTCCAAGCCAGCTGACGGCCGTGAGTACGCCGGGAAGATGTTGACGGTCCAGGTTGCGCCTGACGATTGCACAGGGTGTGGGGTCTGCGTTCAGATCTGCCCGGCGGTCTCCAAGGAGGTCGCCAAACACAAGGCGATCGACATGACTCCAAAGCTCGAATCGCTCGAAAGGGAACGAGCCAACTTTGACTACTTCCTCGGCATTCCGGACATCCCCAAATCCGCCCTCAGACTCGACACGGTCAAGGGGTCTCAGCTAGCCCAGCCGCTCTTCGAGTTCTCCGGGGCTTGCGCCGGGTGCGGAGAAACCCCCTACGTCAAATTGCTCTCGCAGATGTTTGGAGATCGGGCCGTCGTGGCCAATGCCACTGGATGTTCCTCCATCTATGGCGGCAATCTTCCCACCACCCCCTGGTCCGTCGATCAAAGCGGTCGGGGCCCGGCGTGGTCCAACTCTCTATTTGAGGACAACGCCGAGTTCGGGTTGGGTATGCGTCTGGCGGCTGATCGCCTTGAAGCGGACGCCAAGCTGCTGGTGACCGCTTTGCTTCCGTCACTCGGAGATCTCGCCCTCGACCTTCTGGCAGCGGATCAGTCCGACGAGGCGGGAATCATGGCCCAAAGGGACCGGGTGGCCCAACTACAGGCGGCACTGCAGGCAATGAAGCCCGATCCTCTGGCGACGCGGCTGGAAGCCGTCGCGGATGCTCTGATTAAGAAGTCTGTGTGGATTGTCGGGGGAGACGGTTGGGCCTATGACATTGGGTTCGGAGGGCTCGACCACGTGATGGCTTCTGGTAGGGACGTCAACATCCTCGTCCTCGACACCGAGGTGTACTCCAACACGGGCGGCCAAGCTTCGAAGTCAACTCCCCGGGCTGCCGTGGCCAAGTTTGCGGCGGGAGGCAAGTCCACCGGTAAGAAGGATCTCGGACAGATAGCGATGGCCTATGGCCATGTCTACGTCGGTCAGATCGCCATGGGGGCGAACATGACCCAGACGGTAAAGACCTTCGCCGAGGCCGAGACCCATCCTGGGGTGTCTCTGATAATCGCGTACAGCCCGTGCATCGCCCACGGCATCGAGATGGTCGATCAGATGTCCCAACAGAAGCGTGCAACCGAGTCTGGATACTGGCCCCTCTATCGATACGACCCGGCCTCGGAGGCAGCGGGAAAGCCCGGACTCCGACTGGACAGCCGGGCACCCACGATTCGCTTCAAGGACTTCGCAGAGAAGGAGGCTCGTTTTGCGATGTTGACCAGAGCCAATCCCGAGCGGGCGGCCGAACTCTCCGCCCGCGCTCAACAGGACATCGATGACCGCTGGCACTTTTACGAGCAACTGGTCAACGTCCATCGAACTGCCGAATACGCCGAGGTTGAGGACCTATGACAATCGAGCCGAACACCTTCGATCTATCTACCCGGTATCTCGGACTCGATCTTGCCCATCCGGTGGTTCCTTCGGCCTCGCCACTGACCGGGGACATCGATCACCTCCACACCCTGACGGAAGCCGGGGCCGCGGCCGTCGTTCTGCCCTCATTGTTCGAGGAGCAACTGGAGCACGAAGCCATGGCCATGTTTCACGGCCGTGAGTGGTCTTCGGGGTCGTTCCAGGAGGCCACCACCGGCTTCTGGCCGGAGATGGAGGAGTACAACAGCGGTCCCGGCCCATATCTCGAACTGATTCGAGCCGCCAAACGTGAGCTGAAAGTGCCCGTGATCGCCAGCCTCAACGGAACCAGCAGGGGAGGCTGGACTCTCTACGCCAAAGTCCTGGAAGACGCCGGGGTCGACGCGCTCGAACTCAACATCTACCTGATCGCGGCCGACCCCGAGGTGTCATCCGGAGCAATCGAGTATCGATACCTGCAGCTGGTGCAGACGGTCAGAGAAGCGGTCACCGTCCCGCTCGCAATCAAGCTCGGGCCCTTCTTCTCCTCCACTGCCCACATGGCCAGGCGATTGGTCGAAGTCGGCGCCGACGGCCTCGTCCTCTTCAACAGGTTCTACCAACCCGACATTGACCTCGAGAGGATGGAAGTCGTCCCCAACCTAGTGCTCTCAACCCCGGCCGAATTGAGGTTGGTGCTGCGGTGGATGGCGATCCTGCACGGAAATGTGGCTTGCTCTTTGGCTGCCACCACAGGAGTCGACGGGCCCGAGGAGGTGATCAAACTGGTCCTGGCCGGGGCCGACGTGACGATGATGGCGTCGGGCCTCCTGCGACATGGCCCGGCCCGACTCGCCCAGACAGTTGATGGACTCAGATCGTGGCTCCAGGAGCGTGGCTACGAGTCACTCGCTCAAGCCAAAGGATCACTCAGCCAGAAGTCGGTATCCAATCCTTTGGCATACGAACGGGCCAACTACATGCAGACCCTCGTTTCCTATTCGCCTCCCTGGTGAGAGGGTAGTTCGCCTCTGTTGGAGACGGTCATCAACGGCCAGCATGAAGGTTGACCCCGATACGGGGGCTTGGCAAGGAGGGCGCCATGGAATCGCACGGCAGCATCGAAGGAATGGATGACCTTCGGCATCGGCTCGATTACCTGACATTGGTGACCGAAGCACTCTGGTCTTTCCTGTTGGATCACGGCCACACCGAGGCGGAGCTGCTCGACCGCATCAACGAGATCGACCTCTCGGATGGACGGCTCGACCACCGTCATGTTCACCTGGTTGCCTGCGCGAACTGCGGAGCCGCTGTCACTACAGACCATTGTCAGTTCTGCGGAACCCACATCCATGATGTCTTCGCCCCGGTCTGACCCGCAGATTCAGCTAGTCGATCGACCTCGCAGGTATACGAACCAGTAGACGACCCCGACCAAGCCGGCTCCGCCCACGATGTTGCCCAGTGTGGCCGCGGCGATGTTGGTGAGCATCCCGCTCCAATCGAGGCCGGCCACCGCAGCGGGCGAGAGGTTCGCTGCCGCCAGCACCTCCGGCTGGCCAGACAGCAGCAATCCGACCGGGATGAAGTACATGTTGGCGATGCTGTGCTCGAACCCGGCCGCCACGAAGGCCGTAATCGGAAAGACGATCGCCAGTACCTTATCGGTGACACTGCGACCCGCGGTCGCCAACCACACGGCCAGACACACGAGGGCATTGGCAAGGATGCCCCTGACGAAGGCCACCTCGAACGAGAGACCCGATTTGCCCGCTGCGATCGATAGGGCCGTGGCGCCAATCGAATGGTCGGCCAGGTTCCACCAATCGGCCGCGAAGACAAGCAGGGCCACCGACACCGCTCCAACCGCGTTACCGATGTACACCAACAACCAGTTTCGGAGCAAGCTGGCAAGGGTGATCTGGCGGCTCACCCAACTCATCATCAACAGGTTGTTGCCGGTAAATAGCTCCGCACCGCCCACGATCACCAGGATCAGACCCAGAGAGAAGGCTGCCCCCGCCAGTAGCCGTGTGGGACCTATTCCCAGAGTCGATCCCGTGTTGACGACGGTCGCCAGCACCGCACCGAGTGCTATGAAGGCCCCCGCCACGACGCCGAGCACGAGAGTGGTGACGACCGGAGCGGCGGCCTTGGTCGCTCCCCGGGTGTCGACCATGCGTGCGATCTCGGCCGGAGAGAAGCTATCAACCCCCACCATCGGATGAGTCGAGGTCTGATCGTTCGGGCTCAAGTCATGCTCTTTCGCTCGGCTACGTCCGCAATAGGACCATCATGGCTAAACACGAGCAAGGAGGCGGCATGAACCTCAACAGCATTCTCATCGGTTCAGAGAACCCTCAGAAACTGGTCGACTATTACACGAAACTCTTCGGCGAGCCGGGCTGGGACGCCGATGACTTCACGGGCTGGCAGATCGGCTCCGGTTGGGTGACAGTCGGGCCGCACGATCAGGTCCACGGCAAGAACACCCACCCCGGACGGATCATCTGGAACATCGAGACCCCTGACGTCGAGAGTGAATTCGACCGGCTCAAAGCAGCGGGAGCAATAGTGGTCCGGGAGCCATATCAAATCGGTGACTCACCCCTCGGATGGATTGCCACATTGTCTGACCCCGACGACAACTACTTCCAGCTGATGAGCCCGATGGAGGGCTGATACGAGTTTGGGATCGGAACGGTCTCGTATGGTGAAGGACACCCATGGTGTGATCAACCACCTACGAGGAACAATCGTGGGTGCCGTGATCACGCCCCAGGATCCCGTTTACGAGCAGGCCCGCAGGGTCTTCTATGGTTTCTACGACCGCCGGCCGGAAGTCATTGTTCGACCCGCGCTCGAGTCAGACGTAACAGCGGTCGTCCGGTTGGCAGCCGCCACAGGACTGGAGTTGGCCGTGCGCAGCGGCGGCCACAGCCCTGCCGGACACGGGACGACCGAAGGAGGAATCCTGCTCGATCTCTCCTCGTTGACGGCTTTGGACTTGAACGCGACGGAGAAGACCGCCTGGGCGCAACCCGGATTGACAGCGGGCCAGTACACGAGCGCCGTTGGAGGGTCAGGTCTTGCCACGCCGTTCGGTGACACGGGTTCTGTCGGCATTGGTGGCCTGACTCTCGGCGGAGGGATTGGTTACCTGGTACGCAAGCACGGGCTGACCCTCGACAGTCTTCTCGGGGCGGATTTGATCACGGCGGACGGTTCCCTCATCCGGGTTACCACTGACACAGATGCCGAACTCTTCTGGGCCCTACGTGGCGGGGGCGGGAATTTTGGCGTTGCCACCCGTTTCCACTTGAGGCTCCACCCCGTCGACATGATCGTCGGAGGGATGTTGATCCTTCCCGCCACCCCCGATCTCATCAGCGGACTCATCGCCGAAGCCGACGCCGCACCCGACGAATTGTCGACCATCGCCAATGTGATGTTGGCCCCGCCCGAGATGCCCGGGCTGTCCGACGAACACATAGGTCGGCCCATCGTGATGCTCCTCCTGGCTCATGCCGGTGACATCGAGCAAGGCGAGAAGTCCGTCGCGCCCTTCCGCGCCCTTGCCACCCCCCTCGTCGACATGGTCGGTCCGATGAGTTACCCAGAGATCTTTCAGTTCACCGAGGGCGGCCCTCCGATTCAAGAAGAAGCCGCCTGGTCGTTCTTCCTTGATGACTTTGACATCGATCGGGCCGGCTCGATCATCGACCATCTCTACGAGACTTCGGCACCGATCGCCGTCGCCCAACTTCGAGTTCTGGGAGGAGCGTTTGG
>JAICND010000092.1 GCA_025929005.1 Acidimicrobiia bacterium | reverse complement strand
GACGCTGCCGCCGATCTCGATATGGCCGCCGACATCGTCTTTAACTCCAAGACAAGCCGCCCCGGTGTCTGCAACGCCGCCGAGAAGCTTCTCATCCACCGCGATGTCGCCGAAGAGTTCCTTCCGCGCGTGGCCAAGATGCTGACCGCGGCGGGGGTGGAACTCCGCGGCGACGGTCAATCCAGGACGATCGTCGAGGAGATCGGCCCGGTTACCCCTGAAGACTGGGCAACCGAATACCTGGACCTGATCATGGCGGTCAGGGTGGTCGAAGACGCTGATGCCGCGATTCACCACATCCGGCGGTACGGCACCGGCCATACCGAGGCGATCGTTACCCGGGACATCGCCACGGCCGATGCTTTTGTCGCCGGGACCGAATCGGCTGTGGTCATGGTCAACGCTTCCACCCGCTTCACCGATGGTGAGGAGTTCGGCTTCGGAGGGGAGATCGGAATCTCCACCCAGAAGCTGCACGTCCGCGGGCCGATGGGTCTGGAGGCCCTCACCACCGAGCGTTGGGTGGTCCGAGGCCAAGGTCAAATCAGATGATCGGGTCCTCGCCCCAGGCCATCAAAGAGGCCCTGGAAGGGGTGAAGTACCTGGCCGACCAACGGACCTCCCAGGTGGTCTATCTGGCGGACCGGCTGACCAAGCCGATTCTGGTCGAGGGTCCGGCCGGAGTCGGCAAGACCGAGCTGGCCAAAGCCGTAGCAGCCATCACCGGTCGCCGATTGATCCGCTTGCAGTGCTACGAGGGTCTCGACGAGGCCAAAGCACTGTACGAATGGAACTACAAGAAGCAGCTCCTCCGCATACAGGCCGATGTTGGACACGACTGGAACGAGCTGGAAGACGACATCTTTGCCGAGGGATTCCTACTGGCACGACCCTTGCTGGAAGCGATCCGGTCGCCTCTTCCGGTCGTCCTCCTTGTCGATGAAGTCGACCGGGTGGAGATCGAGACGGAGGCTCTGCTCTTGGAGGTGCTCTCAGATTTCCAAGTTTCGATTCCCGAACTGGGAACGGTGACCGCCGCCACCACACCGATTGTCATCCTTACGTCCAACAACACCCGCGAGCTGTCCGAGGCCCTCAAGCGCCGGTGCCTGTTCCTTCACATCAACTACCCCGAACCGGAGCGGGAGAAGGAAATCCTGTTGGCCCGGGTCCCTGAGTTGCCTGAGCAGTTGGCGGTGCAGATTGCCCGTATTGTCCGCTCTATCCGGGCGATGGATCTCAAGAAGGCGCCGTCGGTCTCGGAGTCGATCGATTGGGCCCGAACCCTCCTGGCCCTGGCGGTCGAACACATCGACGAGCAGGTCGTAGGTGACACACTCCACGTGCTGTTGAAGTATCAGACCGACATCGAAAAGGCAGCCAAAGAACTTGCGGTGGGCTGACGCCTTCCCATGATCCAACTCCTCACTGACTTCATCCAGGAACTACGGGCGACCGGTATCCCCGTTTCGATGGTCGAATCGATCGATGCGATGGAAGCGGTACAAGTCATCGATCTATCCGATCGTTCAGCGCTAAAGGCGACGCTTGGATCGACCCTGGTCAAGAACGAGCGGCACTATCAGGCCTTTGACATCGCCTTTGAAGTCTTTTTCGCCCACCACCGTCCCCCTGATGATGCCGGTCCCGAATCGGGTCCAGGTCCTGGATCTCAGGACGACCAATCAGCGGGATCCGCTGCAGGTGCGACCGACCTGGACGACCTCATCGACGCTATCTACCGGGCCCTAATGAGCAACGACCCTGGGGGACTGCAAGCGGCCGCCCGGCGAGCAGTGGAAGAACTCGCCGGCATTGAACCCGGCAGGCCGGTCGGCGGCACCTATTACCTCTATCGAACGATGCGACGCATCGATCTGGAGGCC
This sequence comes from Acidimicrobiia bacterium, assembly GCA_025929005.1. GTDB lineage: Bacteria > Actinomycetota > Acidimicrobiia > Spongiisociales > ZC4RG35 > JAICND01. Next base: position 4,483 of record JAICND010000092.1, on the reverse strand, counting down.
CTCCAGCAGCGTCTCCTTGACGATGCCATGGCTGGACTCGATCCCGACGACGCCCTCGATGCCCGTCTTGCCCGCGAAGAGGTCGAGGCACAAATTGCCCGGCTTCGTCAGGAGATCCAGGACGAGATTCGTCGTCGCCTCGTGGCGGATCGCGGCCGCCAGTCGGTCGCCCGCACCCTCCGCCAACCGCTGGTAGAAGACCTCGATCTCATGCATGCCACCCGCAACGACCTCGCCCAGATCGAAGATGTCATAGAACCCCTTACCCGCAAGCTCGCCGCTCGTCTGGCCAGACGTCGAAGGCTCCTGCGGGCGGGTCGCCTCGACTTTCGAAAAACCATGCGCCGATCACTGGCGACGGGCGGAGTCCCCATGGACCCCGTGTTTAGGAAATCCCGTCCCCATCGACCGGAGGTGTTCCTTCTCTGCGATATCTCCGGTTCCATGGCGACCTTCGCCCGGTTCACCCTCCAGTTCACCTATGCCATGGCGACCCATTTCTCGAAGTTGCGTTCCTTCGTCTTCATTGACACAGTCGATGAGGTGACCCGTCACTTTGGCCCCGGGGTCGATTTCGGAGACGCCCTAGGGCGGATTGCCACTGAAGCCGAAGCTGTCTGGCTTGACGGTCACTCGGACTACGGCAACTCGTTCGCTCGATTTGTCGAACGATATGGGAACGAAGTGACTCCCCGGACCACCGTGATCATCACCGGCGACGCCCGCAACAACTACCGGCCGCCCCGCGCCCAGCTATTGGAAGAAATATCCAGGAAGGCCCGGGCGGTCTACTGGCTTAACCCCGAGCCCCGCTCCTATTGGGATACGGGCGACTCGGTGATGGGGCGATACGAGCCGTTTTGTGACGGGGTCTATGAAGTTCGTTCTCTCCGCCAACTTGAACAGTTCGTCGAGCATCTGACGGTGCCCGGGCACCTCTCGGGGAGGCGGATAAGGAGCTCTCAACTCGGTACGGGGACGCGCCGATAGCATTAACACAGGTTTCCCCGAGAGGCAGATAAGTGGGTCATCGCATCCTTGTCGTAGAAGATTCCGCCGTCATCCGCCGGCTGATCGAGGTCTGCTTGCGGGCAGGCGACCTCGAGATTCTCACCCGTGAGGACGGTCCCGGCGGATTGGAGGCCGTCCATTCAGAGGCGCCCGATCTGGTTGTCCTCGATATCGGCCTGCCCGGAATGGATGGCTGGCAAGTCCTCGACGAGATCAGGTCCCACCCGTCCACCCGACAACTTCCGGTGGTGGTCCTCACAGCTCACGCAGAAGAGGAATCCCGCCGCAGAGCCGACGAAGGCGGAGCGGACGCATTCATCACAAAACCGTTCCAACCGAACGACTTCCGAGAGACGGTTCTCGACCTTCTCCGGTAAGCCATCGAGTCGGGACGTCTAACGTTCCGTGATGGAGTCCCTCATTCCCTCTCTGGTCGGCGCGCCCGTGCAACGCGCCGAGGACCCCGCGCTTGTTCGTGGTGAGGCTACGTTCACCGATGATTTGACTCCGGCCGGAACTCTCCACCTAGTCGTGGTGCGGAGTCCCGTGGCTCATGCCCGTGTTGTGGCTGTGGACTCCTCGGCCGCCCAGGCGGCACCAGGCGTGTGGCTGGTTCTGACCGCAGCCGACGTCGCCCACATTCAGATGCCACCGGTACCGAATGAGGAAAGAAACATTCCCCGGCGCTTTCCTTTGGTGCAAGGCACCGTTCTCATGGCTGGTGATGCCGTGGCAGCCGTGGTGGCGGCCTCCGCCGTCGAGGCCCGGGATGCGGCCGAGCTTGTTGAAGTCGACTACGAGCAACTTGAGGTTGTCTCCGATCTCGACCGGGCGCTGGTGGCAACTCCGCTTCATCCTGGGCAGAAGAGCAATGTGGCCTACGACCGGTCGAAGGGCGATGTTGAGGCTGTCCGGGACATGACCGGCGCCTACGTGGTCAGTGGCGTGGTTGATCACCCCCGAGTGTCGCCTGCTCCCATGGAAGGGAGGGTTGCCCTGGCGGAGTGGCGCGACCGTTCCCTCCACGTATATATGACAACCCAGGGACCGCACCTGATGCAGGAGGAGTTCGCGCGCACCTTTGCGCTGCCCCTCAATCAGGTCCGGGTGACGGCCCCGTTCATCGGCGGCGCCTTCGGTGGAAAGTTCGACCTGGCGGAAGAAGAGGTTCTCGCGGCCGAAGCTGCCCGCAGACTTGGTCGTCCGGTCAAGTGGACCGAAACCCGTCGTGAGCATCTCCTCACTGTCGGCCACGGACGTGCCATGCGGGGCATGTACCGGTTGGTTGCCGCTGCCTCGGGGAAGATTCAAGGACTATTCCTCGATTGGCTGATTGACCTGGGTTGCCGGCATCGTTACTACGGGTTTCAACCCATCACGCCGCGCATGGGGACCGGGACTTACGACATTGCCAATTATGCCTGGCGGATGCGGGGCGTCTGGACCAACCGGACCCCGCGCGGGATCTACCGGGGGGCGGGTCGTCCCGAGGCGACCCTGACCATCGAACGGGCCATCGACCACCTCGCATCCGAAATGGGTGTGGACCCGGCCGAGGTGAGACGTCTGAACTTCGTTCCGGAAGGATCGTTTCCCTATAAGAGTGCCGGTGGATACACCTACGACTCAGGACGCTACGAGGCCAACCTCGATTGTCTGCTCGAGGTCGCTGGATATGGGGGTCTGCGCCAGCAACAGATAGAAGCTCGAGCCCAGGGGCGACTGGTCGGCATTGGACTCGGCTCCTATGTCGAGGTGTGCGGTTTCGAGGACTGGGGGGCGGCCCGGATTCAGGTGAGCCCGGATGGCAGCGTGACGGTATTCGTCGAAACCCAGGATCAGGGTCAGGGTCATCGCACCACGTTTGCTCAGATCGTGGCTGCCCGGTTGGGCTTGAACCTGGCGCAGATCAGAGTCGAACAGGGCGACACCGGCTCCGCCCCCTACGGCTACGGGACTTCTGGCTCACGCTCGGTGGCTCACGGCGGCGCCGCGGCGCTCGCGGTCGCCTCCCGCTTGGCCGAAAAGGTGCAAAGGCTGGCAGGGCACATGCTGGAAGTGGACTCGGCCGACGTGGAACTCGTTGGCGGTCGGGCCAGGGTTCGAGGGACAGACATGGGGGTCGATTGGCAAAGAGTGGTCGACCTCGCTTTCACAACCAAAGTTCCACCAGGCGAGGAGCCGGGCCTGGAGGCCGAGATCCGGCTGCCCTCGGGCGGCTACAACTTTCCATTTGGCATTCACCTGGCGCTCGTTGAGGTGGATCGAGAGACCGGGGCCGTGCGCCTCGATCGACTGGTGGCGGTTGACGATGCCGGAGTGATTATCAACCCCATGCTGGCTGACGGCCAACGCCATGGCGGGCTCGCTCAGGGGGTTTCCCAGGCGTTATGGGAGACGATTCGCTACGACGAGAACGGCAATTTGCTCACCTCCACTTTCGTGGACTATCTGGTGCCAACTGCGACAACGCTGCCGTCGTTCGAACTAGCCGAGACTCTGACCGCCACCCCCACCAATGCACTGGGCGCCAAGGGCATAGGAGAGGCCGGGGCAGTGGGGTCGACGCCTGCCGTGGTGAACGCCGTGTGTGATGCCCTTGGCCGCCAGGACCTCCAAATTCCCCTCACACCCGAGACGTTATGGAGGGCCCTGGCCCGCGTTGACTCCTAGGATCGCCACGTGCGATTTGTAATCCGAGTTCTCATCAACGCTGCCGCTCTCTGGGTAGCCGACCAGCTTCTGGACGGGATCACACTTTCCGGCAACATTTGGGCGATCCTGCTGGTGGCCCTTGTGTTCGGGTTGATCAATGCGGTGCTCAAGCCAATTCTCAAGCTGCTGTCGCTACCTGTGCTCATCCTCACACTCGGCCTGTTCGCCTTGGTGATCAACGCAGCCCTCCTGCTCCTGACCGACGCTCTGATGGATGACCTCACTGTCGACGGGTTCTGGTCGGCCGTTTTGGGCGGCTTGATAATCGCCGTCGTCAGCGCGGTATTGAGCCGGGTTCTACCCGACGACTGACCGCCGTTCAGGCCGGTGCTGGCGCCTTGATGATCTGACCCAGCCGCTCGATCAGGTCGACAACCCGGTTGGAGTAACCCCATTCGTTGTCGTACCAGGACAGCACCTTGACCAGGTTGCCTCCCAACACCTTGGTCCCCTGGGCATCGAACACCGAGCTGTGCGGGTTGCCGATGATGTCTGTGGAGACAATGGGATCCTCCGTGTACTGGAGCACTCCGGCCATGGGGCCGTCGGCGGCCTTTCGAACTGCATCGTTGACTTCTTCGACCGTCACCGATCGATCCAACTCAACCACCAGGTCCACCGTTGAACCGTCGGGGACTGGGACTCGCATGGCAATCCCATGCAGCTTTCCATTCAGCTTGGGATATACCTTCCCAACGGCCTTCGCTGCCCCGGTCGTGGTCGGGATGATGTTCTCGGTGGCAGCCCGGCTCCGGCG
>JAICND010000372.1 GCA_025929005.1 Acidimicrobiia bacterium | reverse complement strand
GAATCGGCGCGACTCTCACCGAACGCCGGCCGCAACTGATCTCATCTCTGATCATTGCCTTCGCCGGAGCTGCCGTCCTCTGGTGGTCCTACTTCGATCGTGCCGCCCGAGCCGCCGAGCAGTACCTTAAGAACGCCCAAGGACAGGAACGTGGCCGCTTTGCCCGCGACGCCTACACCATCCTGCATCTGCCGATCGTGATCGGGATCGTTCTGTTTGCTGTCGCCGCCGAAGAGGTAGTTGCGCACCCGGACGAGCATCTACAGGCTCCAATCCGCTTCGCCCTAGTGGTCGGAGTGGGACTTGTGCTACTTGGAATCGTCGCCGCTGCCTATCGGGCCACCCACCACCTCCCCATCGAGCGGGGGATCGCGGCGCTGGCCGTGGTGCTGCTGGCGTTTCTCGCTGGACGCCTTCGTGCGGATCTACTCATGGCGGCGGTAGTTCTCATTGTCTTCATTGCTCTCTGGAAGGAGCGCCTCAGTCCACGAAAGGAGCCCGTGTGATCTCGATTAGAAACGCGGTCAACGAAAGACGGGTTGCTGGTTTGGTCTTGAACGAGACCCATTTTTCGATACGCGTCGGCGGTGGAAATTGGGGTGCAGGAATTGCCTACCGCGCGCCCCGATCAGTTTCGCGGGATGGACAACGCGTGATCATTCGCGACTACGTGCTGCTGACCAGACTCGCTTCGCTCATCTTGTTGTTCTTGTGCATGTCCATAAGGAGAGGTTCAAAATGACAGACCCAAACGTTTCGGTCGATGCCGTGGGAACGCGACTCCAGGCTGGCCTGGAAACACTGTTGGGCGAGGTAAGCGCATCCTCGGTGTTCTCGGCTCCAGTTACTGCGGGCAACGACGTCGTCATCACCGCGGCCGCCTGGGAACGCGGTGGTGGATTCGGGTTCGGAGCTGGCGGCGGTGACAGCCCGGAAGGGTCAGGCTCGGGAGGTGGCGGCGGGGCAGGAGGTGGTTTGCAGGGCAGGCCGGTCGCCGTCATCAGAGTAGGCAAAGACGGCATTGAGGTCCGGCCGGTCATCGACTACACGAGGCTTGGCACCACCATTCTGTTGTCGGCGCTGGGAGTATGGAGGGCCTTGCGCCGCTAGACGCGCCTAGTGGCGAACGTCGAGGCCGCCGAACAGGACCGTCGCGTTGATGTCGAGGTGGGGAGCATCCGGTGGGAGGCTGTCCTTAGTGGTGGCGTTGTCGAATCCCCCGAAGATAGGGAGGCCCTTGGTAATCACTTGCCAGCCCTGAGGCACCCGAATCTCGATGCCCCCAAATGCTGCAAACACGTCGAGGCTGGCTCCCGGGGCAGGATGAGCGTCGCGAAGATCGACCTCAACGCCACCAAAGAGGGCGCCAAGGCTTCCACCCTGAAACTGCTTCGAGTGAGAGGCAATCTGGTTACCCGAGAAAACCGTGAAACCGGTGATTCGATCCCCCGCCTCCTGCGACTTGCTCCCCACTGATCGTCCGGCGATCACGAAGATCCCAACGAGGATGAGCAGTGCCGGGACGACGACCTCGAGGGTCTCCACCACCCCGGTCGATCTGAGCAGAAGAGCGGCACCCACGATGACGATGATCAGGGGGATCTGCCAATTGCGGGGGTTCGAGAAGTACGACAGAACACCGGCTGCGATGACCACCAGCGGCCACCACATAGCGAAGACATCCCCGGCGTCGAGGGTGCCTGCATAGTCGAGAAGTAGCACCGCCCCGGCGATCGCAAGTAGTGAACCAAAAAAGACCCGGGCCCAGTTCATGAAACCTCCTCTTCCATCATATGGTTCGAACTGGTCCCAATGACCACGAGTCGCCTACCTTTAGCTGATGCTTGCCATCGGGGAGGAAATCGCCCCGAAGAAGGTCTTCGTGTGGGCGGTGGAGTGGCCCGGATGGTGCCGCAGTGGTCGCACTGTCGAAGCCGCCCGGGAGAACTTGGTCGCAGTCCGGCCTCGCTATTCGGCGGTGGCGCAGGTTGCCGGGCTTCGACTGCCGCTGGTGACTATCGACCAACTCGAGATCGTGGAATCGCTGAAGGGAGGGGCCGGAACCGAGTTCGGCGTTCCCTCGGCTATCGGAGCGGACGACCGGCGTTCGGTGACGGCCCGGGAGGCCAGGCGGCTCGCGGGCCTTGTTCAGGCTGCCTGGACCATCTTCGATCGGGTGGCATCCGAGGCCCCGGCCGAACTCCGTAAGGGACCCAGAGGTGGCGGTCGCGACACGGCCAAAGTGATCGGCCACGTTCTCGAAGCGGACAGCGCCTACGCCCGCGAGATCGGCATCAAGAACAAACCGCCGTTACCAGACGACGTTGATGCCGTGGCAGCTCTGCGCGCGTCGATTCTCGGAATTCTCTCGAATCGGTCCGACGGCTCGCCGCTGGCGGACCGCAGGTGGACCCTCCGCTATGCCGCCCGCAGGATCGCCTGGCATGCGGTCGATCATGCCTGGGAGGTAGAGGATCGATCCGACTCTTAGGCCCTGATGTGGCCCCGGCGCCCAAGGTCGAGATACGTGTCGACAATTGACTCGCCCACCGTCGAAACTTCATCCCGAGCTCGGTGCGAATTCGGGTCGGGTCGATCTGGAAGTGGCGGCTGAGGTTGGTGCGGAGGTAGTCGCGATTGCCTGGTGCACTCCAGCAGCTCGCTGCGATCGCCGAACCCACGAAG
>JAICND010000008.1 GCA_025929005.1 Acidimicrobiia bacterium | reverse complement strand
GTCGGTCGAGGATCAGTCGGCCCAGGTTCGTCGGATGAAGGCCGTCGGCGTCTTTGGCCGGATCCATCCGCTCAACTACCGCCTCCGAATTGAGGCCCTTCGGCAGGGGAAGCTGCACGAGAATCCCGTCGACGGCCGGGTCCGCGTTAAGTTCGTCGATCAGGGCCTCTATCTGTTCCTGGTTGGCGGAAGCGGGAACCGGATGGTGAAAAGACACCATCCCCACTTCCTCGGCATCGCGCCGTTTGCCGCGCACATAAGTGTGCGACGCCGGATCGTCACCGACCAGTACCGTGGCTAGGCCCGGTGGGCGAACAAGCTTCGCCACCTCCGCCGCTACCTCTGCTTTGACGGCCGCTGCCACCAACTTGCCATCGAGGATCATTGCTCCCATAACCTGTCTCCTAGTGCCGGAAGTGGCGTCGTTCGGCCAAAAGGAACGTAATGCCGAGCCGCTCGGCCTCGGCCACCACCTCGGGGTCACGGATCGAGCCGCCCGGGGCGACGACGGCCACGATCCCCGCTCCGGCCAGCAAGGCAACCCCGTCAGGAAATGGAAAGAAGGCATCGGAGGCAGCTACGGCACCTCGCGCCCGGGTTGGCCCCGCTGTCACGAGAGCCCGCCGGGCAGCCCCCACCCGGCTCTGATCGCCTGCGCCGATGCCGACTGTCATCCCATCTCGTGCGATAACAACGGCATTCGACTTGGTATGAGCCGCCACCGTCCAGGCGAGACGCAGGCTGGCCAGCTCGACCCGGGTGGGCTCCCGGGTAGTGACCAGCGACCATCCCGAGTCATCGGGACCGTCCCAGGACTGGCCGACCATGCCGTCTTCCACTCGCCGCAGGTCCAGCCCACGGTTTTGTGGAGCTCCGGTGGCGACCACTCTCAGGTCCTTGCGTTTCGACAGAACAGCGAGGGCTTCGGTGCGGACCGGATCGGCCGCGACAATCTCGATGAAGCCACCGGCGACGATGGCTTGCGCTGTTTCGACGTCCAGCTCACGGTTGAAAGCCACGACTCCTCCGAAAGCCGATACCGGATCACACTCCCACGCCCTCAGGTAGGCCTCGACGAGGTTCGAACCGATCGCCAACCCGCAGGGATTGGTGTGTTTGACGATCACGGCGGCCGGCTCCGCTACAGCGTGAACGAGACGACGGGCCGCGTCGAGGTCGAGGTGATTGTTGAAAGACATCTCCTTTCCATGCAGAACCGACCATGGTTGGAAGCGACCATCGTCGAGATAGATCGCCCCTGGTTGGTGGGGGTTCTCGCCGTAACGAAGGAGCCCGACCCTGCGCAAGGGCAGCACCAGCCGGATGGGCAACTCCTCGTCTCGTTCCATCCATCCGACAATCGCTGCGTCGTAGGCGGCGGTGTGAAAGAAGGCTTCGCGGGCCATTCGCACCCGCAGCACGTCATCGACACCACCGGCCTCAACCTGTTCGGCAATCGGCTCGTACCAGGCGGGACTCGTCGCTACGGCCACTGACTCATGGTTTTTGGCGGCGGCCCTAATCAAGGAGGGCCCCCCGATGTCGATTTGTTCTATGGCCTCGTCAACGGAGACATCACCGGCAGCGACGGTTTCACCAAAGGGATAGAGGTTCACCACCACCAGCTCGAAGGGCTTGATCCCTTGTTCCTCGAGTTGGCGCTGATGCTCGTTATCACCCCGTCGCGCCAGAATCCCGGCATGGATCCGGGGATGGAGGGTCTTCACCCGTCCCCCCAAGAGCTCGGGTGCTCCTGTCACATCGGACACCGCCGTCACCGGGAGACCGGCCTCGCTCAAGGTGGTGGCGGTACCTCCGGAAGCGACGAGCTCCACGCCTGCCGCGACCAGTCGACGCGCGAAGTCCACAAGTCCGGACTTGTCACTCACCGAGATAAGGGCACGCTTGACCGGGACCTTCACCTCAGCACCACCTTTCCCTGTTCAACGAGCACGTCACCCCTCAAGAAGGCGGCGACCACACGCGGGTAGAGGTCGTGCTCCACCTTCTGAATTCGTGCATGCAACGATTCCTCGTCATCGCCGGGAAGGACCGGGACCGCCCGTTGGGCGATGATCGGCCCGTGATCGATCTTCTCGTCTACGAAATGCACGGTCACCCCCGTGATGGTGACCCCGTGAGACAACGCCTGGGAGACGGCGTTGACGCCGGGAAAGGCGGGCAACAAGGAGGGGTGGATGTTCAGTATCCGGTGGGGAAAGCGCTCGATGGCTGCGGGTCCGAGGACTCGCATGAACCCGGCCAGTACCAGAGCCTCCGCCCCGTACTTTGCGGCCGCTTCGCAGATCTTCTCCGTGAACGCAGATCGATTGTTTGCGAATGGAACGATTTCCGTCGGAATGCTGGCCTCAGTCGCGCGGCGTACCGCAAAGGCGTCCGCCACGTCGGATATGACCACCCGGATACCCTCGATTCCAGAGTCGAGAAGGGCTTGCAGGTTGGTCCCGGCTCCACTGGCCAGCACGGCAAAGTCGATCGAATACCCCTTGGCTTGGCTGCGATTGTACGAACGCTAGGGTCCCCCGATGGACACCATTACCGCACTCCGTGAAGCGGGCAGCAAGATCGAAGAGCTCCTCGGACTCGAGCATTCCCCGGTCGCCATCACCTTTCACGAAGTGGCACCGGTCAACGGTGCTCCGTATTACGACAAACCCATGAGCACTCCTACTGAGGATGGTCGAGCCGGCCGTGTGGCGGCTTCTTGTGTGTTCTGGATGGAGGCCCATGCGTCGACGTTTCACACCGCCCCCCAAGATCACGGCAATTGCTCAGTCGGTCGCTTCACCCATGGCTTGGCCGAAGCGGGCGACATCATCGACAAGAGCGACGTCGGCGCACTCCTGGATGTGGGATGGGTGACATTGGAAGCCTTCGCCGGTGTCGCCGCGCTCTCCCGTCGCCCGGCTGCAATCACTTATGGGCCCGTCTCACAAGCCAAGTCGTTACCTGATGTTGTCTTGTTGAGGCTCAAACCACGGCAGATGATGGAGGTTGCGGACGCAGTCGCGGTCGAGTTCCTGGGCAAGCCGCAATGCCAGATCCTTCCGAGGGCAGCCGATCAGGGCGTCATAGCCGTGTCGATGGGATGCGCCCTCTCGCGCGCACGAACCGGAATGCACGACGACGAACTGACGTGTGCCCTTCCCGCCACCCGACTTATCGAACTGGCGACCGCACTGGACGCGGTGGTTCGGGCAGACCGGGCTGTGGTTGGTTATGCCGAGGCTGACAAGCGGCGGTTCTAATTCGCCTTGATTCCCCGGGCGCCCCAGAACATCAGAGCGGCGCCTGCCACGAACACGAGATAGGCCAGGACGTCTAGAAATTCGTCAGGGAATCCCGAGAAGCGGACGTCATTGAGAACATCCACCAACAAGGCGAGACCCATAAAAAGTCCGATCGTCCGCTGGGTGCCGGCACCTACTCCGATTCCGCCCATGCCGAGCACGGACAGAAGGACCAGAGCAGCCAACCCGACGTAGACGCCCGAACGGGCATATTCCCCGATGAGGAGGCCGAACAAGACCCACCCGGCCACAATCAAAGCCGCCCCGATCATCAACAGCCCCTGGCTGCCGGTGGTCGATGGCTTGTTCATCGGCGATGCGGGGGTTCCCGCGCTCTGCTCACCCTCGGCTGTCATTCCAGACTCCTCCTCGTGGACGGGTCGGACTATATGAACTATGAGCTCAGCCCTGCCTGCCAACCAGGGTGAAAATCCGGGCGAGCTACCAGGCTCCACCGCCGCCACCACCCCCGCCGCCACCACCTCCACCCGAGAACCCCCCGCCCCCACCACTACCCGAAGGCGGGGTAAAGGCACCGTTGAGGGCGGAGGTGAGCCCGGCAAAGGCGTTTTCGGTTCCGCCACCTGTGTATCCATGGGAACCGAACCAGTAGATGCTCGAACTCTGTTCCAGTTCGGCCGGTGCCCGCAGGCGGGCGGCCTCGAGGACTTCCTCGGCAATACCGAACCCGATTGCGTAGACGAGAAACCGATCCCAGAGCGCCAAGGAGATGGGCGGAGCTTCCTGAAGGCGGCTGAAGTCCTTGAGGTAGCTGCGGAAGGCGTTCCAGCGGGCTGCCTCCAGTGCCCCTGCGGCTGTGCGCTTCACGTACCCACGACGGGAAGCCGCGAACAGTCCGATGATTAGAGCATTGAAGACGACCGCGAGGATCAGCATCGGCGCAACAAAGGCGGCCTGAGGTCCGCTGGCGACCTTTGAGGCGAACAAGAAGGCGACGAAGGCGAGGACCACCAAAGCGCCGGCAGTAGCCGCCAGCCTGGTGGCACCGCGGCGATCGAGCAGCTTTCGACTCTCCAGTGCCGCCACCGCGCGGGTGCGGAAGTTTTTGTAGGCAGTGGCGTTGGCTGCGGCGTCGTCACGGATCCGCTTGCGAAACTCGTGAAGGGGCCTCGGCTCTCCATCGAGGACCCGCTCGACGACGCCGAGGACCTCGGTCTCGTAGGGGGTGAGAGCTTCGTGGTTGTCAGTGACAGAGAGTTCAAGGTCGCTGATCTGCTCGGTGCGTAGACCCATCCAGGTGTCCCGATCGACAGTTACGGGTCGGGCCGCGATCGCGCCCCGGCGAATGAGTTCAAACATGGTTGCGGTGAATTGCCGCTCGTCGACACTGCCCTGGCTTAGGAGCGCTCCAACCTCCGCCGGGGGGAGGTCCGACGGCGGTTCCTGTTCATATTCACGGTCATAGGCCACGGCCGGTTCCCGGCCATAACGGAAATAGATGTAGATCACGCCGACAAGACCGGGCACAAAAATGAGCCCGAGCAGGGCGATGGCCAGGGCCCGGAGAAGACCCGCCCGTCGTTGGTCGGCCTCGACCAGCTCCTGCTCTTCGTTGATGATGTCCTGGAGACGATTGCCCGCAATCACGGTGGCACCGCTCGTAGACGTGAGCAGCGACCTCGGAAACACCACTCTCATCTCCACGTATTGACCGGGTGGAATGTTGGAAGCCTCCAGGGTGGGGCGGGCCTGATCGGCCCCGAGGCTGGTTGACCCACTGATCGACGACGGATGACCCCAGACTCGAACGTCGCCTGGTGCAGCCGGGCCGGGGAGGCTCATCGATGCCGTCAGGGAGTCGAGAGGTTCCTTCCATTCGTCTCCCCACACCTGAAGGTAAACGTCCACGACATCATCGGCAGCTTTGGCCAATCCGAGCATGCGGTAGCTGAGAGTGAAGGTGCGGGTGTCGCCAAAACTCCGGTAGTGCCAGACGACTCGGATCCTGCCCCCGAGGTCGGTTACCCCGAAGGTGCTGGGAGGGGAGTTGCAGCCGAGGTCCGTGCAGCCTCCAGAGGCGTAGCGGTCACCGGCCTCGCTAACGCTGACATCGACGATCGACTCCCCTGCCCGCAGCGGTATCTCGCGGTAGGCGCCAGAGAAGTCCCCGTTGAAACTGTAGGTCAGGTGCTCAATGACCATTACCGAACCATCGGGCTGAACCTCGACCTGGATGTTGGCTTCGGGCAGGCTGAACTCTTGTGCCAGCGCCGCGACGGGCACCAGGAGAAGGGCCAGGCCCGCCAGGGCCGCCGCGGCCGAACGCCAGAGACGACTCAGAACTGGACCTTGGGAGCCTCGTCGGCCGCGTCAGGAGCGTCGAAGAACTCCCGGACCTTGAAACCGAAGATGCCGGCGACCAGGTTGGTGGGGGCGGTCTGAGCGGCGTTGTTGTAGGTGAGAACCGAGTCGTTGTAGATCTGGCGGGAGACCGCAATCTTGTTCTCGGTTTCGGAAAGCTCCGCTTGTAACGCCTGGAAGTTCTCCGAAGCCCGCAGTTCGGGGTAGGCCTCGGCCACGGCGAAGAGTTGGCGGAGAGCGCCCGTGAGAAGATTCTCGGCCTGAGCCTGCTGGCCGGGAGTGCTGGCACTCTGAGCGAGGCTGCGGGCCTGAACTACCTTCTCAAATGTCTGCTGTTCGTGGCTGGCGTATCCCTTCACGCTTTCGACCACGTTGGGAATCAGGTCGTATCTCCTCTTCGTCTGAACCTCCACCTGGCCCCAGGCGTTGTCGACCCGATTGCGTTTGGTGACGAGGCTGTTGTAGGTGGTGAATGCCCACAGGACAAGCAGAACGACTACTCCGAGGATGATCCATTCCATAAGTGGAGTGTAAGGGGATTTGGTTTACGCCAACGCCTCAACCATCGCTGTACCCATATCGGTGGGAGTCGGAGCGATGGTGATGCCGGCTTCCTGAAGGGCTGCGATCTTGGCCGCCGCCGTGCCTTTGCCACCCGAGATAATGGCTCCAGCATGCCCCATACGCTTGCCGGGAGGGGCGCTGGTCCCGGCGATAAAGGCAGCCACCGGCTTTCTCATCTCCTTGGCAACGAAGGCCGCCGCTTCCTCCTCGGCGGTGCCACCGATCTCTCCGATCATCACGACTCCCTCGGTGGCCGGATCGTCGTTGAACAGCCTCAAGACGTCGACGAAGTTGGTGCCGTTGACAGGATCACCGCCGATACCCACAGCGGTGGTCTGGCCTAGACCAAGACGGGTCAGCTGATATACGGCCTCGTAAGTGAGGGTGCCAGACCGGGACACCACCCCGATGCGTCCGGGTTGGTGGATGTACCCGGGCATGATCCCGATCCTGCACTCCCGGGGAGTGATGACTCCCGGGCAGTTGGGCCCGACCAGACGAACGGGCTTGTCAGCCAGATAACGCTTGGCGAGGACCATGTCCGCCACCGGGACACCCTCCGTGATGGCCACGATCAAGGGCACCCCCACCGCGGCGGCCTCCATGATGGCGTCGGCGGCCGAAGGAGGCGGGACAAACACGACGGATGCGTTGGCGTTGGTGGCGGCGGCTGCTTCCCCGACTGAGCGAAAGATGGGAACTTCGACCCGGTATTTGCCGGGCCGATCGGGCCATCCCGAGGCGTCGGTCTCACCTTCGAATACTTCGACCTCGCCAGCACGGCTGGGATGCACGGCTCCTACCACCTCAGTCCCATAGGCGATGGAGCGGTCGGCGTGGAAACGACCGGTCTTGCCTAGCCCTTGGACCAGCAGCCGTGTCTCGGTCGAAACAAGAATGCTCACCTCGTCAGCTCGACGATCTTCTGGGCGCCTTCTTTCATGTCGGTGGCAGTAACCAGATTTAGTCCCGATTCATCGAGCATCTGCTTGCCGAGTTCAACGTTGGTACCTTCGAGCCGCACCACCATCGGTACTGGCAATCCGACTTCCTTGACCCCGCTGATGATCCCGGCGGCGATCGTGTCGCAGCGCATAATCCCGCCGAAAATGTTGACGAAGATGCCTTTCACATTGGGGTCGGCGGTGATGATGCGGATGGCTGCGGCCACCTGCTCGGCGTTGGCACCACCTCCCACATCGAGGAAGTTGGCGGGTTCGCCCCCAAAGTGTTTGATGATGTCCATCGTTGACATTGCCAGGCCAGCCCCGTTGACCATGCAGCCGATGGTGCCGTTGAGCTTGATGTACGACAGACCAGTCTCTTTGGCTTCCAGCTCGGCGGGATCCTCTTCGGTTTCGTCCCTCATGTTCGCTATATCGGGATGGCGGTAGAGGGCGTTGTCGTCAAACCCCATCTTTCCGTCGAGAGCGATCACCGTTGCTTCCTTGGTGACGACCAGAGGGTTGATCTCAATCAAATCGGTGTCGAGCTGAGTTGCCATCGCCGTCAGTGTCTTGACGAAGAGGACGAATTCCGTGTGGGCAGGACCCTCAAGTCCCAGACCCCATCCGAGGCCGTTGGCCTGGAAGGTGGCCAGACCCACGGCCGGATCGACTTCGGCCCGGAGGATCTTGTCGGGTGTCTCTTCGGCCACCTTTTCGATGTCCATGCCTCCCTCGGTCGAGGCCATCACGATGTTTCGGGCCAGGGCACGGTCGAGAAGGACGGCCAGGTAGAGCTCGCGATCGATGTTCACGCCCTGTTCCACATACAGCCGGTTGACGCGCTTTCCGGATGGCCCGGTCTGAATGGTGACAAGCGTTGAGCCGAGCATCCTCTCGGCCAGGTCGGCAACAGCGGCTTCGGTGGCCTCCACACCCCCCTGAAGCCCGGCCGTGACAACGTTGACGCCGCGCAGGTCAGGGTGCTCCTTGAAGGTGCCTTTCCCCCGCCCGCCAGCGTGAATCTGGGACTTGACCACCACGACCGGGTTGCCACTCTGTTCAACCAGCGGCCTCACGGCGGCGACGGCTGCTTCGACCGACACGGCGACCTTCCCCAGCGGAACCGGAATGCCATGAGCGGCCATCAACTGCTTGGCCTGGTATTCGTGGATCTTCACGGGTTTTGAGTGGTGGAGGCGGGGACGTTAGTTGCGACCCACTCGGTGATCTCGGCGAGCCGAGTGCCGGGGCCAAAGATCGCCGCCAGCCCAAGCTGTTTGAGAGCGGCCGCGTCAGCCTCGGGAATCACGCCCCCACCGAACACCAGGATATCTCCGGCGCCTTGCGCTGCCAGGAGCGAAACGATCCTCGGAAACAGGCTCATGTGGGCGCCAGACAGGGAGGACAGACCGACGGCCTGAACATCCTCATCGATGGCGGTCGCCACAATCTGCTCGGGAGTCTGGTGAAGACCTGAGTAAATGACTTCGTTGCCGGCGTCACGCAATGCACGGGCAATCACTTTGGCGCCGCGATCGTGGCCGTCCAGCCCGGGCTTGGCGATGAGAATCCGTCTTGGCACGAACAGTCAGGTTAATGACCGGTAAAACCTCGCTCCGGTGGTCCGCTAAGTTGAGCGGTTGAACTACAAGGAGACCGGAAAGTGCCCAATTCACGGCTTCATGGTCTGACAGCAACCGGACAAAGCGTGTGGTCGGATCAAATCAGCCGATCCCTGATCGATTCTGGCGAGTTGACCCGTCGAGTCACTGAAGACGCGGTCAGCGGGGTTACCTCCAACCCGACGATCTTTGCCAACGCCATCAGCAAGGGTCATGAGTACGACCGCCGTTTCAAAGACTTGGTCGCGGCTGGGCATTCGGACGATGAGGTAGCGGTTGGCCTGATGACCGCCGACATCCAGGATGCCTGTGACATCCTCCGTTCCATTTGGGAGTGGAGCGATGGCGGAGACGGATATGTCTCCGTGGAGGTCAGCCCGTTGCTCGCCGGCGACATCGAAGCGACAGTGGAAGAGGCCCGCGAGTGGGTCAAGCGGATCGATCGCCCCAATCTGTACGTGAAGGTTCCTGCTACCAAAGAAGGCGTCGGCGCCATCCGCCAGCTCATCTCCGAGGGCATCTCGATCAACGTCACCTTGATCTTTTCCCTCAAGCGCTACGAGGAGATCATCGAGGCCTACCAGGCCGGGTTGGAAGAGTTCGCGGCAGCGGGCGGACGGCTCAAGACCGTCAACTCGGTGGCTTCGTTCTTCGTGTCCCGTGTCGACACCGAGGTCGACCAGCGGCTGGAGGCCATCGGGACTGAGGACGCCCTGGCCATGCGGGGCACCGCCGCCATCGCCAACGCCCTCCGCGCCTACGAACTGTTTCTACGACGATTTCGCTCCGATCGATGGCTGGCTCTGGGAGCGGAGGGCGGACGGTTGCAACGGCCTTTGTGGGCCTCGACCTCCACCAAGAACCCGGCCTATCCCGACACGATGTATGTCGAGAAGCTGGTCGCCCCACACACCGTCGACACGATGCCACTGGAGACCATCGACGCCTATCAAGACCACGGGCTCGCACTACCGGTCCCCTTCGGAGTGATGGAGATGGAAGCCGCGGCCAAGACCCTGGAGCGGCTCGCCTCCATCGGGATCGACATGGAGGATGTCACCGACGTTCTCGAACGTGAGGGCGTTGAGAAGTTCTCCAAGTCCTGGCACGATTTGCTGGCCGAGATCGCCCGAAAGCGCAGCTAACTCAAACTCGCTGCAGCGGGGCCCACGCCAACAAGAGGCGCTTCTTGCCCTCTGAATCGAAGACCACCTCGGCTTCGGCCCGGTCACCGTTGCCGATCACCTCGCGAACCGTTCCCAGACCCCACTTGTCATGGCGAACCCGGTCGCCGGGGCCGATCTCGGATGCGCCGACCGTGGCCCGTCCGGCCCAAGGAGTCTCGGCCCGCGTGTCCCGCCGGCGCTTGTCGGCTTTCTCCATGAGGTTGGCCGGCACCTCTTTGAGGAAACGGGAGGGTGGGTTGTAGTTGGTGCCTCCAAAGAGCATCCGGCTCCAGGCGGACGTGAGGTAGAGCCGGTCCTGAGCACGGGTTATCCCGACGTAGCAAAGCCGGCGTTCCTCCTCCAGTTCGTCGGGGTCACCCAGGGTTCGCATATGTGGGAAGACGCCGTCCTCCATTCCGACCAGGAAAACCGCCGGGAACTCGAGGCCCTTGGCGTTGTGGAGAGTCATCAGCGTGATCGCCCCGGCGCCCTCCTCCAATTCATCGACCTCGCTTTGGAGACTGACCGTCTCGAGGAAGAGCTCGACCCGGGCGACATTCGCGAGGTTGTCCCACTCCTCCCCGTTGATTACCGCACCCTGGTTGGCTGTCTCGAACTCGGAGGCAACGGAAAGCAGCTCCCGCAGGTTCTCTACCCGACCCAGGGCCTCGATGGTCTTCTCGGCCTCCAAGGCCGCCATGATTCCGGTGTCGTGGAGGACCGCGTCGACGGCACCGGAAATCCCCGCGGTATCGGCCTTCATCGCCAGCAGGTCGAGCAGCCCGACGAACTCCAAAACCTGCCTCTGGGCCCGGCCGGTCAACTGACTGACCTCTCCGGCGCGGCGCAGACCCTCACCAAACGTCAGGTGGTTGTCCTGGCTGAACCGGTCGAGGTGGGCAATCGTGGTGTCGCCGATGCCGCGCTTGGGCTCGTTGATGATTCGTTTGAGGGCAACGGCGTCGTCGGGGTTGGTGATCGATCGAAGGTAGGCGAGGGCGTCCTTGATTTCTTTCCGCTCGTAGAACTTGACCGACCCCACAACGACATAGGGAATACCGCGGCGCATGAACACGTCTTCCATCACCCGGGACTGCGCATTGGTGCGGTAGAACACGGCCACATCCGACATGTTGAATCCCGAGTCGGTCAGTCGCTCAACTTCGTCGGCTACAAATCCGGCCTCGTCGTGTTCGTCTTCGCCCTCGAAACGCACAATTGGCAGCCCTGGCCCGCGATCGCTCCACAGGCGCTTGGGGGTTCGCCGCGGGTTGTGAGCAATGACGGAGTTGGCGGCGTTGAGGATGGTTTCGGTGGATCGATAGTTCTGATCGAGGATTACCACCCTGGCATCGGGAAAGTCCTTTTCGAAGTCGTTGATATTCCGTATGTCGGCGCCCCGCCATCGGTAAATACTCTGGTCGCCATCGCCCACCACGCACAAGTTGCGGTGCTGCTCGGAGATCCGGCGGACCAGGATGTATTGGGCTCGGTTGGTGTCCTGATACTCGTCGACGAGGACGTAACGAAACCGGTCCTGATACAGGGCCAGTACCTCGGGAAACGCGCCGAACAGCTCGACGGTGACCATCAGCAGGTCGTCGAAGTCCATGGCCGATGCTTCCAGCAGGCGCTGCTGATAGAGCCGGTAGACATCGGCGATCTGCTCGTGATAGAAGCCGTCACCCGACGACGCGAAAGCCTCGTAGTCGATCAACTCGTTTTTGGCCTTGCTGACGGCTGCTTTGATCGCCTTGGGAGGGAATCGTCTGGGGTCGAGATCGAGGTCGCGGACGCAGATGGTCAGCAGTCGCAGGCTGTCGTCCTCGTCGTAGATGGTGAACCCGGATCGATAGCCGAGTCGGGGGGCTTCCCGTCGCAGAATCCGCACACAAGCCGAGTGGAACGTGGACACCCACATCGACCGTGTGGCCCTCCCCACCAGATGAGCCACCCGCGACCGCATTTCGTCGGCGGCTTTGTTGGTAAACGTGATGGCGAGGATCGAATCGGGGGCGACACCAAGGTCGCGTATCAGGTGGGCGATCCGGTAGGTCAACACCCGGGTCTTGCCTGAACCCGCCCCCGCCACCACCAGCACCGGACCTTCGGTCGCCGCCACCGCCTCCCGCTGGCTCGGGTTGAGCTCGGTCAGTAAAGGCGAGTCCACCAAAAGGTCGTCGGCAAACCACTCCGCGTTCACATAGGCATGGTACCGGCTCCATGTGAGCGAATCACAAGCGGGTAACTTTGGGGTCAGTGCCTGATGGTGAGCGCCTCCGGAGTGGCCGGGATGAACTCCTCACCCACAGGCGCCTTGGCGGGTAGCGAAAAGCAGAAACGGCTTCCAGTGGGAAAACGGCGCTCGTACCACACATCCCCACCCATGGCCCGGGCCAGTCGCCGGGCGATCGGAAGACCCAGGCCGATTCCCGAAGAAGACCTCGAGTCGCCCTTGGAGAGCTGTTCAAAGTGTTCAAAGATCTTGTTGACGGCGGAGTCCGGGACCCCGGGTCCGTTGTCGGACACCACCAGGACGTATTGCTCGCCGTGAGCGAAACCTTCAACCAGGACCTGGTCTCCCCCGTATTTGCGGGCGTTCTCCAGGAGGTTGCGGACCACCTGCTGAACTCGCTTGGGGTCGGCCTGAAGTCTGACTCCGGCAGGCAAAGACACCGCGGCCTCGCGGACCCCTCCGGGTGGAAACAGCATGTTGGCTACTTCGTGGACCAGGGAACCGAGGTCAAACGTCTCGACCCGGAATCGAAGACGACCGGCCTCTAGACGAGGGATCACCAGTACATCCTCCACGAGATCCTCCAAGAAGCTCGACTGCTTGGAGATGTATCCAAGAAACTCGGCGATCTCGGCATCCGACAGGTTCTTCCAACCTTGAGTGAGAGTCTCGGCGAATCCGGCGATGGAGGTGAGGGGTGTCCGCAGCTCATGGCTCACCATGGCAACAAAGTCGTTCTTGATGTGACGGGCTTCGTTCGCTTCCTCGCGGGCTGCCCTCTCGCGCTCGCGCGCCTTTCGCACCCGGTTGACGCTCCAAACCAGGGCCGCCACCGTCACAAACAGGCACCCCAGCCACACGAAGGGGGGAAGCGATTCGATCCAGTCGTACACCGAGTCAACCACGCGACTCACGGTCACATCATCTCATGAATCGGTGGCGTCGAGAAGAGAACGCAGAGTCGCCACCAGGGCTCCCTGGCGGAGATCGCTCTTCTCGAGATAGGCATCGACGCCGGCATCCCAAGCCGCTGCTTGTTCGTCCGGAGTTGCGACGCCCGAAACCATCACGATCGGCATCGTTATGTTGCCTGCCCTCAGAGCCCGCACCAGGTCCACCCCGTTGGAGCGGGGCATGGCGTAGTCCACCACCAGGACGTCGAACCGCCCAGTGGCAACAGCCAGAACCGCCTCCTTGGCGCTACCCGCCACTTCGACTTCATAACCCCGCGCCGACAGGGTGGCGGAGATGAGTTGGCGAACACCGGCGGAGTCATCGACCACGAGTACCCGGCGGCGGCGTTCTGGGGACGCCTCGTTGCGGCGGGCCAGCTCACCCAGGTAGTGCGGGTCGACTACCACCATGACCTCGCCACCGCCCAGCAAGGCGGCTCCGGTGAGATTGCGCGATCCTCCCAGGATCGGCCCGAGAGCCTTGACCGCCACTCGACGCC
>JAICND010000270.1 GCA_025929005.1 Acidimicrobiia bacterium | reverse complement strand
CATCGAGACTGGGTCAAACGGCTCTCGGCATCGCTGCACCGTGGAGAGTCCGGCGTGTATGTGGGCTTCATGGGTGATGAAGGCGAGCAACGGGTTCGGGAGGCATATCCGCCCGCCACTTGGAAGCGAATGGCGGCGGTCAAGGCGAAGTACGACCCCACCAACCTCTTCCAGCTGAACCAGAATGTGCCGCCCGGCTGACCACGGAAGAGGAGATCCGAATTTGGACATAATCGATCAACACTTCGCCGCCGAGAACGCCCATGACGTGCAGGCCACGCTCGACACCTATACAGACGACATCGTCTGGGACGATGTCACTCACCCCGATGCTCCCTTCCATGGAAAAGAGGAAGTCGGGAGGGTCTACTCATCGATCATCGATGCGATTCCCGACGTCGTGCTTACTTCGGTCAAGCGTTTCACGGGAGAGGACGGGAAGTACGTTGTCGACGAATCGATCCTGAGCGGACACGTTGAGGGTCAGTGGTCGGGAATGGACGGGGGCGGGGCACCGGTGCGGGTACGCATCCTCCACGTTTTCGAGTTGCGCGATGGGCGTATCTGTTACGAGAACGCTTGGTTCGATGCCAGCGCCGTGCAGCGCCAGATTGCCGCCTGGCGGTCATAGGGGCTCGTCCGTCAGATCGGAGTGAGCCTGCCGTTCGAGTCGCGCCCCACCACAAACCAAATGGCGTGGACCGGTTCGTCGCCTTTGTTGAAGAGGCGATGGGGCCGGGTGGAGTCGAAGGCGATCGAGTCTCCGGGCTTCAACTCATATTCGTGGAACCCGATTTGGATCCCGAGGGTGCCTGATATGACGTAGCCGTACTCGCGCCCGTGGTGACGCATGAGGGAAGCGTCGGGGGTGGAGGCACCTCCCACTTCATAAGTGGCATACAAGAAGTCGACCCCATCTTCGGAGTAGGCAGTCAATTCCTCCCAACGCACTCCTGAGGCAAGATCGATCGACTGGCGCTCGTCGGGACGGACCAACGGGGATAGAGACTCCTGATCCGGGGGCGACGAATTGTTGGCCTCGTGATAGTCGTCGCCCCGGATCACCCGATCAAGGGAGAGATTGAGCTCGGTGACTATGGCATAGAGCGTGCCAACCGACGGCTTGGAAAGACCGCTCTCCAACTGCGAGATCATGCTGGCCGAAAGGCCCAACCGACGAGCCAGTTCTCGTTGGCTGATTCCGGCTTTGGTCCGCTCCTCGCGAATCCTGTCGCCGATTCCATCCAGGTTCTCGTAAAAATCTGCGCCACGTGGTCGCTCGATCACATCAGCATCCAGCCGCCGTCAACATCAAGGTTCACACCGTTCACGGCCGGGTTCTCGAGCAGGAAGACCGTTGCGTCAACGATGTCCGCCATCGTGCAGAGCCGGCCCGTCGGAGTCCTGGCCACAACAGCATCGAGTGGTTTTTCCCTCCAGAAGGGGCTGTCTCCGACAATGCCGGGATGGATGGCGTTGAAGCGAATCGGTGCCAGCTCGGTGGCCAACGTATGGATGAGAGCGCTCACCCCACCGTTGACCGTAGTCACCGTCGTCGAGCCGGGATACGGGCGGTCCTTGGCACGGCCCCCAAACAGAACTACTGAACTGTCGTTGGAGAGCCGGTCGAGCAGGGTATGGACAGTTTCCGTGTAACCGACCAGCTTCATGGTCGTGAGGTAAACGGCCTCGGCGACCTTGTATCCGCGCACCGGGTTGTTATCCCGGTCGATTGCAGCCAGCACCAGACGCGAGACCGCTCCCACCTCGCTGAGAGCATCCTTGATCGTCTCCGGCTGGCCCAGGTCGAACCCGACTCCTGACACACCAATACCCATCTGCTTGGCGGTCTCTGCGGCTCGCCCGGGGTCACGGCCCGTGATCAGCACTGGTGAACCCTGCTCCTGATAGTGACGGGCCACCTCACGGCCTATCCCGCCGGTGCCTCCGACGATAAGAACGGTCCCGTCAGCCACCAAGGAGCTCCAATCTTCTGAACGAGACGAGCTTATACGGCCCGGAGCCCCCGTGCGCGGTGACGGTGAACGCCGGCCACCCTCACTTTCTCCACCCTGCTTCGCAAGGGCGATCCCAGCTCCGACTGTGTAGTGTCACTTATCAGTGAGCGAGACGCCTCGTCGGGTGGCAGTGATCGGGTGCGGGCGCATGGGCGGTGCCATGGCAAGGCGCCTTCACGCAGCCGGCCACGAACTCGTCCTGTGGAATCGGGACCAGGCCAAAGCCCAAGCCATCTCCATTGAGACAACGGCAACGGTGGCGAGGTCGCCGGCCGAGGCTGCCAGCCAGGCCGATGTGATCCTTTCGAGCCTTGCCGACGATGCTGCTTTGAAAACCGTTTACCTGGGACCCTCTGGCCTGGTGGAAGGCATGCGTGCCGAAGCCATGGCCATCGACTTGAGCACGGTCGACCCCGAGACTGTCATCCTGGTCGGTGGGGTCGTCGATGACCGGGGTGCCGGCTTCCTCGACTGCCCCGTGTCCGGCAGTGTCTCAACGGTCGAGGCGGGGGGACTGTTGATCATGGCCGGAGGTGATCCGGACCTGATCGCCCGGGCGGAACCGCTCCTCTTGTCCTTCTCCAAGAAGGTCATCCACGTCGGGCCCCGCGGTGCGGGAGCCGCCTGCAAGCTGGCTGTCAACGGCCTCGTGCACGGCCTCAATATTGCGCTTTCCGAAGCCCTGGTTCTGGCCGAAAGGGCCGGAGTCGACCGCGGGAAGGCGTACGAAGTGTTTGCCAGCGGTGCTGGTGGCGCCCCTTTCGTCCAGTACAAGCGAGACGCATTTCTCGACCCGGAGGGGGCCGTCGTCGCCTTCACCCTCGATCTCGTCGCCAAGGACTATGAGTTGATCATCGGGCTCGGATCACGTCTCGGCGTCGCCCTGGATCAAGCCGAGGCCAGTCTCGAGATCGTCAGGAGCGCGATCAAGAACGGGATGGGAGGCCGCGACCTCAGCGCTGTCGCCGTGTATCTCAGGAGTGAGGCGGGTTGATGTCCCAGCACATCGTGCAGAAGGCCGAAGACTTCCGCTATGCCACACCTTCCGAGTTCTCCAACCGGAGCAAGGGATACGCCGCCGCCTCGGTCGTCGACGAGCCGGGCGGGGCCGTCCAGATGGGCTTTCGCGTCGCCAGCCTCGAACCGGGCGGAGAGGTCGACAGCCATATCCACTCCTTTGAGGAGTCGATCTACGTGATTGACGGATCCCTCACGGTCGACACTCCGGAAGGAAGTTTCGAGTTGATTGGCGGCGACTACGGGCTGCTGCCGGTGGGGATGCCCCATGGCTTCCGCAACACCTCGACGGCCCCCGTCTCCTTCGCCGAGATGAAGGCGCCGCTGCCGCGGGAACGGTTCGGATTCGATACCCAAT
>JAICND010000183.1 GCA_025929005.1 Acidimicrobiia bacterium | reverse complement strand
CTGGCGTAGCTGATGTCCCCACCCGAGATGCGGACGATGTGACCGGTCATCGTCTCCCCCGCCACGAATGGATTGAGGATGAATCCGAGCAGGCTGTCCTCGCCGAGCACGAAGTTCTTGGGTCCGGCCCCGGCCGCAATGGCGACGATCATGGTCTCTCCGATCGCTCGGGAGATCGCGATCATGAAGGCGGCCGAGATGCCCGAAAGGGCGGCGGGAACAACCACCCGGACCGCCGTTTCGAACTTGGTGGCCCCTAGTGCCATCGATGCTTCCCGCAGGGAACGCGGGACGGCTGACAGGGCATCTTCGGCCAGCGACGACACCAACGGGATCACCAGAATGCCAATGACGATTCCGGCCGAAGCATCGTTGAATATCTCGACCGTGCCCTGGCCCAGCACGCTGCGGAGCAGCGGTGTCATAAAGAGAAGGGCGAAGTAGCCGTAGACGACGGTCGGGACTCCCGCCAGGACCTCGAGCACCGGTTTAAAAAACTTGCGAACCCCGGCCGAGGCATACTCCGAGAGGTAGATGGCCGAGGCCAGGCCGACGGGTAGGGCGACCAGCATCCCGATGAACGATGTCAGGAGGGTCGCCAGCAGCAGCGGCAGGATTCCGGATTCGCCAAGTGAGGGCTGCCAGACCGTGGAAGTGAAGAACTCGACGGGGGACACTGCCGGATCCTGAAAGAAGAGCAGAGCTTCCTTGCCGAGCTCATAGACGATGCCGATGGTCGTCAGGATCGAGACTGCGCCTGCCAGGAAGAGACCGCCCTGGATAATGGCCTCGACGGGACGAGAGCGACGTCGCAGCGAATGGCCCGAGGCGGTGGTGGTTGCCGGTGGTGTGGCCATGGAACGTCTAAACGATGGTAGGCGGAGTGGGGAGGACAGAGTCTGGGCGCTGCCCTCCCCAAAACCGGCTCGACTACATATCCATGGCTAGCAGCCATGCATCGACCGCCGACTGGAAGTCGGCGGCAGGCGCCGGAAAGTACCCGACGTCGATGATCACGTCGTTGACCACATCGAGGTAGTAGGCGATGAACGAGGCAACCTGGGGCTTGTCGGCCATGATGGCGGCGTCGCTGTAGATGAAGAGCGGTCGGGCCAACGGATAGGTGCCGTTGTCGACATTGTCCTGACTCGGCTCCACCCCCTCCACATTGAGAACCTGGAGGACGTCGGTATTCTCGACGTAGTAGGCGTATCCGAAGTAACTAATGGCGCAGGGACTCTCGAGATCACCTTCAGTGCATCCGTCACCCGACACGCCCTGCACCAGGAAGTTGTCATCCTCTGATAGTTGGAGGTTGGCGGAACCGAGCAATGGCGCCGGATCTTCGTCGAAGACTTCCTCGACGAAGTAGTCGAAGGTCCCCGAGTCTTCACCGGGCGAGAACCGCTGGATTGGGTGAGCCGGGAAGGTTGGATCTACGTCCGCCCATGTTGCCGCGGTTGAGAAAGCCAGCGCAATCTGTTCCAGCGTCAGATCCTCGACGAAGTAGTTGCCAGGGCTGACCACGACCGCCAGCGCGTCGGTCCCGACGCGGAATTCTATGGGTTCGCGCTCGATCGCCTGACAGAGGGCAACCTCGTCGTCTTCAATCGCACGGCTGGCGTTGGAGATATCGGATTCGCCGGCCACGCAGAACCGTTCGAAACCGGCGCCGGTGCCAATGCTGTCGATGGTGATCGTGTCGCCATAGCCCTCGTCTTCAAACTGGGCCGCAACGGCCTCTGACAACGGGAACACGGTCGAGCTACCGGCCGTGACAATGTCACCCGAAACCGCCAGCGGATCAACCAGGGGCAGACCTTCGTCGGTCATGGGTGGTGCCGTGGTGTTGGTGGCGCCAGTGGTAGTGGGTGCGGCCGTGGTGGTCGAGGCAGCAGTGGTTGAGGTTGTCGAGCCGCCGCATGCCGCTATGAGCAGTAAGACGGCGCCGAGTAGTGCCAGCTTTGATCGGTTCATTTCTCCTCTGTCTCCGTGTCGGGAGTCAGGAGGAAAAGTACGAAGTGCCTCTAAACCGTTGACTGCGCCATGGTTAACGGGAGGTAAACGTTGACGTTTTACCTCGCCGTTCTTGCGTAGAAACGCAGCCAGAAATGGCGGCGTTTATACGCAGGAATGGGCGGTTAGAGGAGCGCCCGGGCCCGTGAATGAGCTAGGGCGGTGAGGGTCTCCTGGGCGTTGACACCCTGTCCGGGGGGCACCTTCACCCAGTGCCCTTCTGGTTCCAACTCCCAGGCCAGTTCGTCGTCCGCCAGGAGTACCTCAAGAATCTCATCGAGGCGGAACTGGAGGTCGGGGTCGTCGACCGGGCTGAGAGCTTCGACCCGTCGGTCGAGGTTGCGGGGCATCAGGTCGGCCGAGCCGATGAGATAGGTGCGGCTCCGCGCCCGCGAACCAAAGCGGAAAATGCGGGAGTGCTCCAGGTACCTACCCACAATCGAGCGGACCCGGATGTTGGAAGACTGGCCAGGCACACCGGGCACGAGACAGCAAATCCCCCGCACGATCAGATCGACTCGAGCGCCCGCCTCCGAAGCTTCGTAAAGGGCATCGATCATTCCCGAGTCGGCCAATGAGTTCATCTTTAGCGTGATCGTCCCGTCCGGCATGGCGGACTCGTGGGCGATGAGTTCGAGCAGCAGGTTCCGGATTCCGTCGGGTGAGACTGCCAGCTTGCGGTATGTGCGCTGACGGCTGTAACCCGTCAGAAAGTTGAAGAGGTCCGACAGATCCGCTCCCAGATGGGGGTCGGCCGTCAGCAGGCCCACATCTTCGTAGATCCGGGCGGTCGACTCGTTGTAGTTGCCGGTACCGATGTGGCAATAACGCCTAATGGTCTCGCCTTCGTCTCGAACGACCAGTGCCAACTTGGTATGAGTCTTGAGCCCACCCACCCCGTAGACGACATGGACGCCGGCGTCCTCCAATCGTTGCGCCCACTCGATATTGCGTTCTTCGTCGAATCTCGCCTTGAGTTCGACCAGAGCGACAACTTGCTTTCCTTCATTGGCCGCGTGGATTAGCGACTGCATGACAGGACTGTCACGGCTGGTCCGGTACAGGGTTTGCTTGATGGCGAGGACCTTCGGATCCCGCGCTGCCTGGGTGAGAAACGCCTCGGTGGAAGAAGCGAAGGAGTCATAGGGATGATGGACGAGAAGATCGCCGTCCCTGATCACACCAAAGATGTCGGGGAGCGATCCTTCGTAGGGGGCGAGCCGGGCCGGGATGACTCCGTTGAACTGGGCGTACTGGAGATCGGGCCGCGCCAGGTTCTGCAGGTTGGCGAGACCGCCCAGGTCCAAAGGGCCCTCCAGTCTGTAGACCTGGTCTCCACTGGCTCCCATCTCCCGCAATAGAAGGTCTAGGACATCGTCGGGTAGATCGGGTGCAACCTCGAGTCGGACCACCCGGCCAAAACGACGTCTCGTGAGTTCACTTTCGATCGTCAGAAGAAGGTCACCACCCTCGTCCTCGTCATCGAAGTCGAGGTCCGCATTGCGTGTCACTCGGAAGGTGTGGTGAGCGAGGATCTGCATCCCGGGAAATAGGTCGGCGAGGTGGGCGGCGATTACCTGCTCCAGAGGCACAAACCTCTCACCGTCTGGAAGCACAACGAATCTGGGCAGGATCGGAGGGACCTTGACGCGGGCGAACCTGGTTACGTGCGTGTCGGGGTTGCGGACCACCACTGCCAGGTTGAGCGACAGGTTGGAGATGTACGGGAAAGGGTGAGAGGGGTCCACGGCCAGCGGGGTGACTACTGGGAAGACTCGCTCCCGGAACTGGAGATCGAGGTAATGGCGATCCTCTTCGTCGAGGGCGCTGTAGTCGGAGAACCCGATCCCGGCGGCAGCCAATCGAGGAGCCAGGTCGGTGATGAAAACCTTGCTGGCCCGTTCGTACTGGTCGCTGGCCAACTCCCGGGCTGCTGTCAGAGTCTCCTGGGGGGTCCGGCCGTCGGGAGTTGGGGTCCAGATGCCACGGGCTGCTTGTTCCAGCAGACCAGCTACTCGAACCTGGAAGAACTCGTCCTGGTTGGACGACCAGATCGCCAGAAACCGCACCCTCTCCATGAGCGGTGCCTCGGGACTCTCGGCCAGAGCCAGGACCCGGCTGTTGAAGTCGAGCCAGGAAAGCTCCCGGTTTAGATACCTGTCGGCCATGTCGTCCACCCCATTGTGATCGACTGAGGCGGCCTCTGGGTTAACTAAAAGCAAAGAGGGACGTGAGACGTGAGACGTGGGTCAGGCAGAAAGCCCGTGAGCCAGGAAGCTACGTAACGCTTGGGTCACCTCGTCCAAGCGCCGGCTCGGATCCGCCGCCGCTATCACCGCCCGGGCGCCCGACATCATCACGTCCTGAATAAACCGGCCCGCCAGGTCGGGAGGAAGGGTCCGAAAGCTTCCGACTGCCACTGCCTCTCCGTAGGTCTTCATCACTGCCACCGCCAGGTCACTATGTGCCATCCGGATACG
>JAICND010000098.1 GCA_025929005.1 Acidimicrobiia bacterium | reverse complement strand
GTAACCACCAACTGGGCCACTTTGTCATGACGGCTTGCTTCAACCCGCACCTCTTCGAGGTTCACAGCCAGGGAAGAGAAGCGCTGACCGCGATCGAAGCGGGAGACGTCTGGAAAGAAGGTCTCGGTCACAAACCGGCCACCGGATGAGAGGTGGGCAGCAACATTCGTGAAACAGCGGACCTGTGACTCCTGATCGTCCAGCCCGAAGAGGGTGTTGAAGACGAGGTAAATGAGTCGAAACATCCCCTCGATCGGAACGTCGGCGAAGTCCCCCATGACCACGGGAATCTCACCACCACGTGGTTTGGCTCGGAGCCGCGCCACCATCTCTGGCGAGATGTCGATGCCGGTGAGATCGATCCCGCGCTCCACCAGGGGTAGCGCCACCCGTCCGGTTCCAATCGCTAATTCGAGGACTCTCCCGCCACCTCCGAATTCGGCCAGTCGATCGATCATCGCCGGTCTGACATCGGCATAGACCTCGTCGTAGTGGGGAGCCCACATGGCGCCATAGGTTGTCTTGTTGTATCCCTCCATGGGGCCAACCTAGGCCAGAGGGCAGACTCCCCGTTGGATGTGAGCCTGGATCTCGCCCTTGAAGTATTTCGTGATGGAGATGATGGGCGAGACGGCCGACGGACCCAGGGGGCAGATGGTGGTCATCTTCGGGGGCCAGGCGAGACCCACGGAGATGTTGTCGGAGACATCAAGCAGCAGATCAATATCGACATCGCGGCCCTGTCCGGTCTCGATCCGACGCAAGATCATTTCCAGCCAGGTCGTGCCCTCCCGACAAGGAGTGCATTGACCACAGGACTCATCGGAGAAGAACCTGACGATTCGCTCGGCCGCCCGAACCACACACGTCGAGTCATCCATCACGACCACGGCTCCCGAGCCCAGCATCGACCCCGCCTTGGCCGTGTCGTCCTTGGTGATCGGTAACTCGAGGTGGTCGTCAGGAACGAACCAGGGGGCTGAGGCGCCGCCCGGAATCCAGGTCTTCAGCTGGCGACCCTCCCGAAGACCGCCGGCGACATCAAAGATCAACTCGCGCCAGGTGATGCCATGCGGTAGCTCGTAATTGCCTGGCTTGCGGATATGCCCCGAAACGGAAAAAAGAAAGGTCCCTGTATCGACGTCATGGCCCAGCCCTTTGTATTCATCGACACCGCCCTCGAGGATGTGCGGGAGATTGCTGAGAGTCTCGACGTTGTTGACAATGGTTGGCTGGTTGTACAGACCCATGGCGGCGGGGAAGTACGGCGGCTTGAGACGGGGCTCTCCTCGCAGGCCCTCCAAGGAGTTGATAAGAGCCGTCTCTTCACCGCAGATGTAGGCGCCGGCCCCCAGGTGAACGGTCACCTCCAGGTCGTATTTGCTGCCGAAGATGCCTTTACCGAGGAAGCGCTCTCGATAGGCCTCATCGACTGCCTTCTGGACACGTCGGGCGGGCTTGGCGTACTCACCCCTGATGTAGATGAAGGCGTGGTGCACCTCGTTGGCGACCGCGGTGATGATCACACCTTCCACAAGTTGGTGAGGATCACGCTCGAGCAGTTGGCGATCCTTGAAGGTCCCGGGCTCCGACTCATCGGCGTTGACCACCAAGTAGGAGGGGCGGCCAGGAGCAAGAAAGCTCCACTTGAGGCCCGCCGGGAAAGCGGCACCACCCCGACCGAGGAGTCTCGAGCCTTCGACGAGTCCGACCAGGTCCTCGCGGGTCATGCGGACGGCCCGGCGGGCTTGTTTGTACCCCCCGGTCGCCTGGTACCGCTTGATCGTGTGGCTGTCATCCGGATGTTCTTCCATCCTTTTGGTCACCACCCGCGGATAAGAGGTCACTCCTCGCCCCCTACGGGTGCCGCCGTTCCCAGTGGAGAGAATGCCGGATAGGGACCTATCGCTCCGAAATCTTCTCGAATCGCCCAATCGAAGGAGGGAGAGCCACCGAACAGATTCTGCAACTCGTCGGTGCCGACAACTTCGGGATGGGCGCTTCGCAGCCATTGCACCAGCTCCCGCGCTTTGTCAGGGGTGATGCTCTCGATGAGTTCGTAGTTGACCTGAAGGGCAGGAGCTCCCCCACAGGCGCCGATGCACTCAGCATGCTCCACCGAGATGACGCCCTCTGCGTCAGTCTCTCCATGAGGAACGCCTGCCGCGTCCTCGAGCGCATGGAGGACGTCATCGGCACCGAGCAGCATGCAGGAGATCGAGGTGCAGCACGTGATCAAATAGCGGCCGACTGGTTCCCGCTTGTACATGGTGTAGAAGGAAGCCGCCGCCAGCACCTGAGCGGGGGTGATCCCCACCAGCTCAGCCACTTCGGCCATCCCCTCTTCAGTCAGGTAGCCGTCTTCGGCCATGGCCAGATAGAGAAGCGGCATGACCGCTGACCGTTTCTGCGGATAACGGGCCATGATCTGCCGTGCCCGCTCTCTCGTTTCCTGGCGCCACCGACTCATCGGAGCCTGAGATTAGGGTGTCCGGTGGTGTTCCTCGATCCCCGCGATCTCCTCATCACGTTCGGCACGATTGGCCTGTTTGCCATCGTTTTCGCCGAGTCAGGCCTGTTCTTCGGTTTCTTTCTGCCAGGAGACTCGCTGCTATTCACGGCCGGGCTCTTTGCCGCCCAGGGCACCCTATCCCTTCCGGTGATCCTGGTGGGCTGCTTCGTGGCCGCGGTCGCCGGCGACCAGGTCGGCTATCTCTTCGGAAAGAGGGTGGGGCCGGCGCTCTTCCGGAGGCCCAACTCGCGTTTCTTTCGCCAGGAATACGTGGAGCGAGCCCAGCAGTTCTTTGGGAGATACGGCGCCAAGACCATCGTTCTGGCGCGATTCGTCCCCATCGTGCGTACTTTCGCCCCGATTCTGGCCGGTGTTGGGAGGATGCCCTATCGGACTTTCGTCACGTTCAACGTGGTCGGCGGTCTGTTGTGGGCGATCGGAGTCACGCTTCTCGGATACGCCCTGGGCGAGATGATCCCGGACATAGATACCTACCTACTTCCGATCATCGCCGTGATCATCGCCCTTTCGTTGATTCCAATCGCTCTGGAGTGGCGCCGGAACAGAAGAGCCAAGGCGTCAGCGGTCAACGTCACCCATGACGGGGTCGAGGGAAGCAATGGTGGCGATGGTGTCGGCGACCACTGAGTCGGCCATCATGATCGGAAGGGCCTGGAGGTTGTAGAACGACGGTGCCCTGGTGTGCATCCGCCAGGGCTTGCCCGTCCCATCAGCGACCAGATAGCACCCGAGTTCGCCGCGAGGGGATTCGATCGCGACGTAGGTCTCTCCAGCCGGGACCCGGAACCCTTCGGTGAAGATCTTGAAGTGATGAATCAGGGCCTCCATCGACTCGTCTATGCGATGGCGGGGAGGAGGCGTGACCTTGCGATCGTCGATCCGGAAATCTCCCTTCGGCATGGCGTCCGCGGCTTGACGGACGATCCCCACTGATTGGATGATCTCTTCAATCCGAACCCGATAGCGGTCGTAGACGTCGCCATGTTCGCCCACCGGCACCTCAAACTCGTAGTTCTCGATACCCGAGTACGGGAAGGCCTTGCGCAGATCCCAGGGGACGCCCGCCGAGCGGAGGGTGGGTCCGGTGATTCCGTAGGCTCTGCACTCTTCGGCCGTGATGACTCCCACGCCTCGCGTCCGACCCACCCAGATCGGGTTCTCCTTGAGCATGTCCTCGTAGTCGGTCAGGCGCCCCGTGATCGTGTCGCAAATATCGCTGACATCGGCTCGCCAGCCGGGAGGCAGATCGGCGGCGACCCCGCCCGGTCGGATGTAGTTGTGATTGAGACGTAGACCCGTGGTCTTCTCGAAGAAGGCAAGGATCTGTTCACGTTCGCGGAACCCGTACGTCATGATCGACAGGGCGCCGATGTCCATTCCGTTGGTGGCCATCGCCACAAGGTGTGAGGCGATCCGGTTGAGTTCAGTCATCAGGATCCTGATGACCTCCGCTCGGGGCGGCACCTCGATATCGAGCAGACGCTCGACCGCCAGGGAAAAACACAATTCGTTGTGAAGGGGAGCCAGGTAGTCCATCCGGGTGACGTTGGTGGGGCCCTGGAGGAAGGTGAGAGTTTCGGCGGTCTTCTCCATACCCGTGTGCAGATAGCCGATGACGCACTTCGACCGCCTGATCATCTCGCCCTCAAGTTCAAGCTGAAGCCGCAGCACACCATGGGTTGATGGGTGCTGGGGCCCCATGTTGATGATCATTCGTTCGTCTTCGGTGATGATGTCGTCGAGGTCGTAGTCGTCGGTGACAACGGAACCGAGCTGTTCGGTCAGTCGTGCGCCGGTCTCCTCGAGACGCATCTTTTGGGCGCCCTCATCAGTGGAGTAGACATCCCACTCGGCCTCTTCGGTACCGGACACCCACAGGTCGACTTCTTCGATTTCAGGATCGTCGATGGTCTTGTCGGTCATCAGTTCACCTGGTGCGACGCCTTGAACTGAACCGGAACCGCTCCGACCTCAAAGTCTTTTCGTAGCGGGTATCCCTCCCAATCATCGGGCATGAGGATTCGGGTGAGGTCGGGATGTCCATCAAATGTGATGCCAAACATGTCGTAGACCTCGCGCTCCCCGAAGTTGGCACCGGGCCAGATCGGAACCAGCGAGGGCACCACCGGGTCGCCGTCGGGAACCCCGACCAGGATCCGAAGCCGGCGCCGGTGCTGCATCGACAACAGGTTGACCACCACGTCAAACCGCGGCGTGCGAGTCCGGTACCAATCCACCGCGGTTACATCGGCGAGAACCTCGAACCCGGCCTCATGAACAACGTTGCCAAACTCCAACAACTGGTCTGGGGCTATGCGGACAACATCTTGATCGTGTGAGTCAATCCACTCGGCCTCGGGGAAACGCTCTCGCAGGTCCTCACTCATGTCTCACATCCCACGTCTCACGCCTTCCCGGCCATGATCCGATCATGCAAGGTCAAGATTCCGTGCATGAGGCCCTGGGGCCCGGGGGGACAACCGGGCACATAAATATCGACCGGGACGATCTGGTCGACGCCCTGGACAAGTGCGTAGTTATTGAACATTCCGCCAGTGGATGCACATGCCCCCATGGAGATGACCCATTTGGGGTCGGGCATCTGGTCGTAAACCTGGCGGAGGACCGGTGCCATCTTCTGGCTGACTCGCCCGGCCACGATCATCAGGTCGGCCTGGCGCGGTGACGCACGAAAAACCTCCATCCCAAACCGGGCGAGGTCGTTGTGGGGTGCCCCCGTGGCCATCATCTCGATCGCGCAACAGGCGAGACCGAAGGTGGCCGGGAACATCGATCTGGTTTGAGCCCAGCGGGCGGCTTTGTCAACTGTGGCCGTCAGGACATTGGATGGTGCCGTACGGCGGACACTCACGCGGCCACATCCGACTCGACATCGCGATATCGCGCCCGCCGGTGGATGTACCAATCGAGGGCGCCTCGTTTCCACACGTAGGCAAGCGTCTCCAGAACGAAGAAGGTGAAGATGCCCACGGCGCCCACGCCGTACCAATTGAGGTCGGTGAACCGGGAGGCCCACGCAAACAGAAAGATGATCTCGACATCGAAGATCACAAAGAGCATCGCCACCAGGTAGAACTTGACCGGGAATCGCTGCACGGGCTCGACTTCAGGGAGAATCCCGCATTCGTATGGAGCCAGCTTCTCGGGGGTGGGGTTATGAGGCGAAGCCAGACGAGAGACGATCAGCGAAACCGCCACAAAGCCCCCCGCCAGGATCAGCATCACCGCGATGGGCAGATAATCCACTAGTTGCATTGCCACCAACGAGATTAGAGATAGCTCACGGCTCCGAGAAACCCGGCAGGGCGAACCCGAGTTCTGCGGCCGCCGTCTCCAGACACAATCTGCGCATCCTCTTCACGGTCGCCTAGGACCACCTGCACGGCCAATCCGTCAATGAGGGCCGACAACCTCACAGCGAAGTCACTGGGGTCCACCGTCGATGGGAGTTCGCCGCCTCGCTGTCCCTCGACGACGACTTCAGCCACTCGTGATCCCTCCGCTGGCGGGCCTCCGAAAGCTCTGGATCCTGAAGAGGATCAAACCGGGGCTCACCCTGAGCTCGTCGGCTATGTCGGCGACCCTGGTCTCACAAAGCCCGCGTACGGCAATCACTCGTCCGGCTGCCTCCAGAATCTGCTGGCGGCGCCAATCGGTCAACTTCTGACGGGAGGCTCACGAAACTGGAAGCGGTCTGACCAGAGCTGCCAGTGTCTGATAGGCACGTTCGCCGGCACCCTTCTCGTCCTCGTCGAGCAGGTT
>JAICND010000102.1 GCA_025929005.1 Acidimicrobiia bacterium | reverse complement strand
GGTTCCGGTTGAGACGCCTCCGGTCATGTCTGTAGTTGTCGCCCCAAAACCAGCCGACGGTGGTGTCGTTGTCGTGGGTGCCGGTATAGGCGACGACGTCGGTTGTGTAATTGGCTGGATGATGGATGGCAGTGTTGAGTTCCTCATCGAAACCGAACTGGGCCACCCTCATACCCGGAAACCCGAACTGACGTCTGAGATTGGTCACCTCGTCGGTGATGATCCCCAGGTCTTCGGCGATGATTGGAAGCCGGGTCGGACCCAATGAGCTGAACAACTCCGCCCCAGGCGCCTCGACCCAACGCCCGTTGAGCGCAGTGAGTTCAGCAGCGGGGATTTCCCAATAGGCGGTGAATCCCCGGAAGTGGTCAATTCGCACCATGTCGAACAGCGACAAAGTCGCCGCCAGTCGACGTGACCACCAGGCGAAGTTGTCTTGTGCGTGCACCTGCCAGCGGTAGAGCGGGTTGCCCCACCGCTGACCGGTTGCGGTGAAATAGTCGGGAGGAACCCCGGCCACCACGGTGGGATGGCCGGTGGAGTCCAGATGGAAAAGCTCCGGAGCCGCCCAGACATCGGCGGAGTCGTGGGCGACAAATATCGGAAGGTCGCCTATGAGTCCCAGTCCCAGATCGGCGCAATGCACGTGGAGTGAGTCCCACTGCTTGCGGAAGAAGTATTGGATGGTCGCCTCGACTTCGATGCTCTCGCGCAGTTGAACCGCTGCAGCGGATAAGGCCTCTGGTCGCCGGAGGACCAGCGCCTCGTCCCACTCCACCCACGGTCGTCCACCGTAATGCTGTTTAAGCGCCGCGAAGAAGGCGTACTCGAAGAGCCAATCGGTTTTGAGAAACCCCTCGTATTCGGAGTTCGCCCCGGACTCGAGAAACCGGCGGGCAGCTCGATTGAGGAGGGGGGTCTTGAGAGCAATGAGGGCGCCGTAATCGACCCTCTCGGAGGGAAGGTCCGTTAGGTCAGCGATCTCAGCCGGGTTCATCCAACCATCACCGACCAACCCGTCGAGGTCGATCAGCAGGGGATTGCCGGCAAACGTCGAGGGTGACTGATAGGGAGAGTCCCGGTAACCCGTGGGACCCACCGGGAGCATCTGCCACCACCTCTGTCCGGCCCCGGCCAGGTGCTCAGCGAATCGAAAGGCCGGCTCACCAAGAGTTCCGATGCCGTGGGGGGAGGCGAGGGATGTGATGTGAGCCAGGACCCCCGCGGTGCGCATTCATCCCGCCAGGGCGAACCGGACTTGTACCTCGACTCGCACCTCGCTCGACCCCGCTTCCACCGGGGCGGCTTCGGCTATCGCCATCATCTTGGCCCGTGGCATCGGACCACCCGAAGACCCGACCGACTCGGCAATCGAGACCGGAGCACCCAGCCTCACTCCTGCCAGAGAGGCGAGATTCTCTGCCTTGGCCTGCGCCGCGGCCCACGCCAGTCGTCGCGCCTCCGCCTCGACCGGCCCCGTGTCCTTCAGGTGGAACGCGATTCCCTGCATTTCGGCCATGTTCCCCGCCGCGGCAGTGGCTGCCGCCACTACATCTCCTACCGACGATATGTCGCTGATCTCGGCTCGGACGATGTTGCGAACCCTAAAGCCGGTCTGGTTGCCTTCACGATCATGATCGGGCCATATCGTCAACTCGCTCGTTCTGACATCCGGTCCGGATATGCCCTTTTCGGCCAAAGCAGATAACACTGCTGTGACCCTTTCGTTTACTGACGTCATCGCCTCCCCAACGGTTCGAGCCGTGGTTGTGGCACCGAGTGTCAGGACGCAGCGGTCCGGGACTGCGGCAGCGCTACCAACTCCGCTGACTGTGATTCCTGCCTTCATGGCGCTAGAGGCTAATGGTGACCCGGGTACGCTCGTCTGCCGTGGCTGGTCCTCTGGCGGGAGTGCGAGTGGTCGAAATGGCCGGGATCGGTCCGATCCCTTTCGCGGGGATGATGCTGGCCGATCTCGGGGCTGATGTGGTCAGGGTGGATCGAATGGACCCAGGCCCTCTATCGGAGCTGAGCACGCTCGATCCGACCGGCCGCGGACGCCGTTCGCTGGTCCTTGATCTCAAACATCCGGACGGCCGCGAGGTGGCATTACGACTTGTGGCGCAATCGCAGATGTTGATCGAAGGTTTTCGCCCGGGGGTGATGGAGCGGCTCGGGTTGGGACCAGATGACTGTCTGGGGGTGAATCCAAAGCTTGTGTATGGGCGGATGACGGGGTGGGGCCAGGAAGGACCCCGCGCCGGGACTGCCGGACACGACATCACCTACCTGGCTGTAACCGGGACCCTCTCGGCGATTGGCCCTGCCGAGCAACCTCTCCCTCCTCTCAACCTGGTGGCCGATTACGGCGGGGGTGCCATGTTGCTGCTGGTCGGCGTTCTCGCCGCTCTCGATCACGTGCGCCGGGGAGGCGACGGTCAGGTGGTGGATGCAGCCATGGTCGACGGGGTCTCCCTCCTTACCGCTATGACCCGCGGTGGACTGGCCGCAGGTTGGTGGGAGGACCGGCGTCACCACAATCTCCTTGATGGCGCAGCACCGTTCTATCGGACCTACCAGACCGCCGAGGGGGGTTTCGTCGCGGTGGGAGCCCTGGAACCGCAGTTCTACCTCGCTTTCGTGAAAGGGCTCGGGCTGGAGGGGGAGGATCTACCCGACCAGTACGACCGTTCGCGCTGGCCCGAACTCGCCGACCGGTTCGCCACTCGAATCAAAGAGCGCACCGCTGCCGAATGGGACGAGATCTTTGCGGGCACCGACGCCTGTGTGGTGCCGGTCCACTCTCTGACCGAGGCACTCTCTGACCCCCACCTGGTTGCTCGCCGGACGTTCATGTCGGCTGGGGGATTGACTCAACCCTCTCCTGCCCCCCGTTTCTCCTCCACCCTTGCGACCACCGACGGATTGCCGATCGGGGCCGGTAGCCATACTTCTGAAGTGCTGACCGGACTCGGCTACACCATTGAGGAGATCGGTAAGCTCGTTGAGCACTTAGTCACCCCAGGCTGAATCCGGGAGGAGTCATGGTCCAACAAACGGTTGAAGCGGAACGAGCATCGATCGATGCCACCGTTGCCGGCAAAACCCTCATCAACGTCTTCGACCGAAATGCCTCCACTTATGGAGACAGACCGGCGATTCACTGGAAAGAGGGCGAAGTCTGGCGACACCTCACCTGGTCGCAATACCGCAAGGCGGTGCATGAAGCCGCGGCCGGTCTGCTCTCACTCGGCGTAGCCCCCGGCGACTTCGTTGCCATCATGGCGGGCAACCGCCCCGAGCACGTGATCGCCGATCTGGCTGCGGTTCATACCGGTGCCACCGGTGTCACCTTCTACTCCACGCTGGCCCAGCCGCAGATCCAGTACATAGCCCAGAACTGCGAAGCCAAGGTAGCCGTGCTGGAAGATCTCACATACATGAAGAGGTGGGAAGCGGTCAAACCCGACCTCCCGGCCCTGAGGTACGTGATCCTCATGGAAGGGG
Source organism: Acidimicrobiia bacterium (assembly GCA_025929005.1). Taxonomy (GTDB): domain Bacteria; phylum Actinomycetota; class Acidimicrobiia; order Spongiisociales; family ZC4RG35; genus JAICND01. The sequence continues at coordinate 2,707 of JAICND010000102.1, read as the reverse complement.
CCGAAAACTACGAGACATCTGACTGGGTCCTGTCCTGGGAGCAGGTCATGGAGAAGGGCCGCGCGGCCCTTGCAGCCGATCCTGATCTCGTTAACCGCGCTTCGGCCAGCACCAAGCCCGAGAGCCTGGCCACTCTGATCTACACCTCGGGTACCACTGGCGTGCCCAAAGGCGTGATGGTCACCCATCGCAATGTGGTGTGGACCACCGAGTGCGTGCGGCGAGCCGCCAAAGCTCCCGACAATCCGCGGCTCGTGTCGTACCTGCCGCTCGCCCACATCGCCGAGCGGATGTCGACTCACTACATGGGCATCTATCTGGCCGGTGAGGTCTGGTACTGCCCTGACGTCGGGCTCGTGCTCGAATATGTCACCAAGGCGCGGCCGAATCTGTTCGTGGCGGTGCCGCGGGTGTGGGAGAAGTTCCGGGCCCGTCTCCAGGGTCGTTTTGCCGAAGACCCTAAGAAGGAAGGTCTGATCAAACGGGCCGTCGCCAACGGAGAGGCGGTGGTGCGGGCCGAACAGGAGGGCCGCAACCCCGGTCTGATGGCGAAAATCCAGCACGCCCTCTTTGATCGGCTGGTCTTCACCAAGGTCCGGCATGGTCTCGGGATGGACGACCTCTTGATCGCCATCACGGCGGCGGCGCCGATCAGCCCCGAACTGATCGTCTTCTTCCGGGCGCTGGGCATTCCGCTCTATGAGTTGTACGGAATGACCGAGACCACCGGTCCGGCCACGAGCAACCTTCCCGAGGCCGATCGGATCGGCAGCATCGGCAAGCCTCTACCCGGCGTGGAGGTCAAACTCGGTGAAGACGGCGAGATCATGATGAGAGGGGGCGTCATCACCGCCGGCTACTACAAGCTGCCCGTGGACAGCGCCGAGACTTTCGACAACGAGGGCTGGCTGCATTCGGGCGACCTGGGTCGATGGGACGATGACGGCTTCTTGTACATCGTCGGTCGCAAAAAGGAAATCATCATCAACGCCGCCGGGAAAAACATTGCTCCGGCCAAGCTGGAGACCTCCCTCAAGAACCATGTGCTGGTCGCTCAGGCCTGTATGGTTGGCGACGGTCGCCAGTACATGACGATGATCGTTTCTCTCGACATTGAGGAAGCCCCGGGATGGGCCGCCAAGAACGGTGTCACTTATACCGATCTCGCCTCATTCAGTCTGCTGCCAGAGGTTCATGCCGAGATTCAAAGAGCAATGGACCATGCCAACCAGGAAGTGTCGCGAGTGGAACAGGTGAAGAAGTTCTACATCGTGCCCGACGCCTGGACACCCGACAGCGGCGAGATCACACCTTCCCTCAAACTCAAGCGCCGGGTGGTCCTGGAGAAGTATTCCAACGACATTGAGGCGATGTACGCCTGAGGTTGGTAGCTAAGCCGTGTCTGACATCACCTTTGATGGGCGCGTCGCCGTCGTCACCGGAGCCGGCGGGGGATTGGGTCGGTCGTATGCAATTGAGCTGGCCCGGCGGGGAGCCCGCGTCGTCGTTAACGACCTGGGTGGTTCAGTCGACGGCACCGGCGCCGAAAACCGCGCCGCCGATGCGGTAGTCGAGGAGATCCGGTCGGCCGGTGGCGAGGCCGTCGCCAACTATGACTCGGTCGCCACCCCCGAAGGCGGAGAAGCGGTGGTCGGGTCGGCTTTGGGCGAGTTCGGAACGCTCGACATCGTCGTCAACAACGCCGGGATCCTGCGTGACCGTAGTTTCACCAACATGTCACTCGACGAGTTGCACGGGGTCCTCGACACCCATCTGAAGGGTGCTTTCTATGTGTCGATGCCGGCCTTTCGGGCTATGAAGGAAAAGGGCTATGGGCGATTCGTCCATACGTCGTCGAACTCGGGGATTTTCGGCAACTTCGGCCAGGCCAACTATGGCGCCGCCAAGATGGGTCTGGTCGGCCTTTCCAACGTGCTCGCTATCGAAGGCGCCAAATACGGAATCGCTTCCAACGTCATTGCTCCGGTGGCACGCACCCGGATGACCGAGCAGCTGCTGGGGCCTCTGGCGGAGATGGTCGACCCTGCCCAGGTGATGCCCATGGTCGTGTACCTGTGCTCGGAGGCGAACCCATTCACCCATGAGATCTTCACGGCCGGTGGCGGTCGCTACGGGCGGATCTTCATCGGGACCAACGAAGGATGGTTCGCCGGGTCGAAAGTGGTCCCGACTGTCGAGGAGGTTGCCGCCAATCTCGACACCATCCGCGACGTGAGCGAGTATGTGGTCCCGGCCAGTTCCAACGAAGAGTTGATGATCATCGCCCGGCTGTTTGGTGGGGGATGAACGCCTCCCGCCCTAGGCTGGCGACATGACCACCACTCGAAGCGATCTCGAACTGGTCGAGGACGCGATCGGGAGCCTTCTTGATGAGCATCCTCCGTTGTCGACCCCGGAGGTCGAGTTTTGGGGGGCGCAGTTCGATGCGGGACTCGCCTGGGTGTCGTTGCCGCTTGGCCAGGGCGGCTTGGGGGTGGCGCCGTCACTCCAACGAGTGGTCAACGACCGGATTCGGGAAGCGGGCGCGTCGTTCGCCAACATTGCTCGCAACGTCATCGGTCACGGCATGGGGGCCCCCACAGTGGCAGCCCACGGGACCGAGGAGCAGATCGAGCGCTGGCTGCGGCCCTTGTTCACGGCAGAAGAGGTCTGGTGTCAACTCTTCTCGGAACCGGGGGCGGGCTCC
>JAICND010000140.1 GCA_025929005.1 Acidimicrobiia bacterium | reverse complement strand
CGAGGGCGCGGGAGGTGATCACCTCGACGATGTCACCCGACTCCAATCTTGTCGATAGCGGCAACAGGCGCCCGTTGACCCTCGCTCCCACACATCGATTGCCCACCTCGGTGTGGACCGCATAGGCAAAGTCGACCGCCGTTGCCCCCCGAGGGAGCGTTTTGACGTCGCCCGCCGGGGTTAGCACGAAAACCTCGTCCTGGTAGAGGTCGAACTTCAGGTTGGCTAGGAACTCTTCGGGGTCTTCGGTCTCGAGCAGGGAACGAACGTTGCCCACCCACGGGATGTGGGCCGCCCCGGGCCCTTCCTTGTATCTCCAGTGGGCAGCGATACCGGACTCCGCTAGCCGGTGCATCTCCTCGGTTCTGATCTGAACCTCGAGGGGTTTGCCGCCCGGGCCGATCACGGTCGTGTGCAAGCTCTGGTAGAGGTTGAACTTGGGCATGGCGATGAAGTCCTTGAACCGACCGCTGATCGGCATCCATCGAGAGTGAACGAGACCGAGAGCGGCATAACAGCTCCTGGTATCTGGCGTGATGATGCGAACCCCGATGAGGTCGAATATCTCTTCGAAGGGACGACCAGACTCGACCATCTTCCGGTAGATCGAGTAGTGGTGCTTGGGTCGTCCGGTGATATCAGCCTCGATACCTGCCTCCGACAAAGCCGACGCGAGTTCGGCGACCACTTTCTCGATGAAGACCTCGCGCTCGGGCGAGCGTTCGGTCAATTTGGCTTCGATCTCCGCGTAGATGCCGGGTTCGAGGATGGCGAAACAGCGATCCTCCAGTTCGTGCTTGATCTCCTGAACGCCGAGCCGGTGGGCCAACGGTACATAGACGTCAAGGGTCTCCCGCGCCACCCGCTCCTGCTTCTCCGGACGCAGTGCCGCCACCGTGCGGATGTTGTGAAGACGGTCGGCCAGCTTCATCAACAACACCCGAACGTCTTGAGCCATCGCCACGACCATCTTGCGGATCGTGGCGGCCTGTGCCTCTTGTGGTGAGGAGTACTGGATACGGTCGAGCTTGGTGACACCGTCGATGAGACGGGCCACTTCGCTTCCGAACTCGACCTCGATCTGATGCAGTGTGACGTCGGTGTCTTCGACCGTGTCGTGCAACAACGCCGCCGCCAGGGTGGGGGCGTCCAACCCGTAACCGGCCAGGATCTCGGTGACAGCGACCGGGTGAGTGATGTAAGGATCGCCGGTCTTGCGAACCTGACCGCGGTGGGCGCGCTCGGCGGCGACGTAAGCGCGCTCTATGACCTCATCGGTCGCATCGGGAAAGTGACGCCGATGGGCGTCACGGATCGTGGCGAGAGTCTCCTCAGTCGAAACGGACGAGGGCATGGAAGGGCACACCTTCGAGAGTTGCCTTGCCGTTGAGGAAGCCCAACTCTATGAATACCACTACCCCAACTACTTCGGCTTGCGCCCGTCGTAACAGTTCGACCGCGGCAAAGGCGGTGCCACCGGTTGCGATCACATCGTCGACGATCAGGACCCGTTCGCCTGGTTCCACCGCGTCAATGTGCATCTCCAAGGCATCGGTGCCGTATTCGAGGCTGTAGTTCTGACGCATCGTCTGCCAGGGGAGCTTGCCGGGTTTGCGGAGGGGCACGAACCCGGCTTCCAGGGTCCGGGCAACCGGAGCCGCAAGGGTGAATCCCCTGGCTTCGATTCCAGCAACCTTGCTGATCCGTTGGTCTTCGTACTTTTCGGCCAGGGCCGCTATGAGCGTGTTGAATGCAACCGGATCGCCCAGAACCGGCGTGATGTCCTTGAAGACGATGCCGGGTTCAGGGAAGTCGGGCACGTCGCGAACCAACGATGCGAGATCCACAGAAAAAGTCTACCTGCCCGGTCGGACCCGGCTCAGCGACGTCGCTTCTTGGGGGGCCGAGGGGTGGCCCCGGTTCCCCGCACGGGGATGGCAGGCTCGGTGACGGTCCTTGCAGTCGGAGCGGCGGTAACCGCCTGGCCCTTCGACTCCAATCTGCGTCGCCGGCTGATCCAATCGTCTTCCCTCTCCTTCCAGGTAGCCAGCAGCGGGGTGGCGACACACACCGACGAGTAGGTCCCGACGGCGATTCCCACAAAGAGGGCGAGCGCGAAGTCGCGCAGACTCGAGGCACCGAAAATGAAGGAGCCAACAAAGAGGATGGAACCAACCGGGAGCAGAGAAGTGAGAGCCGTGATGACCGAACGGGGCATGATCTGATTGGTGGCGCGGTTGGCGATAGCCGTGTAGGTCATCCGGTCGCCGTAGTCAGCGACATGCTCGTCGATCTTGTCGAACACGACCACCGTGTCGTAGAGGGAGTACCCGAGAATGGTGAGAGCCGCCACCACGGTCGCTGGCGTCACCTCGAATCCGGTAATTGCGTAGACCCCCACAGTGATGACCAGGTCGTGAAGGAGAGAGACGATTCCGGCCGCGGCCATCTTCCACTCCAGCCGCCACGTCATGAACAACATGACCGCTCCCAGGAACACAACCAGGGCGATGATCGATTGACGGAAGATGAGGGCTCCGAAGCTAGGGCCCACCGCATCTACCGAAATCTCGGCGCGACTGGCACCCGTCGCTGAAGCGACCTCGTCCACCAGTTGGTCCTGTCGGGCCTGCTCGAGGGCAGGTGCCTGAAGCCTGATGGTCTGTCCATCGTCGACCAACTGGATGACGGCGTCGGTGATGCCCGCCTGCCGAGTTATATCGCGCAGATCCTCCACCCTGGCGCCGTTGGGATTGCTCGCCGTGATGGTGACTCCGCCCTGGAACTCGATACCGAGGTTGAGATCGCGGATCAATAGGGCGGCGAGCGAAACAATCAGAGCGGCGGCTGATATCCGGAACCATTGCCGTCGTCGACCGACAAAGTCGAAGTTGGTTTCGCCCCGCAGAAAATCACGCAGCCGGCTCATTCCGACGCCGCCTTGATAGAGAACCAGCCACGATCGCCAAGGCCCGTGTGGGCGATCACCCAGTTAGCCCGGCGGGTGAAGGCACGGGCAATCACTACATCGAGCACCGTGGCGATTCCCAGCGAGAGTGCGAAGCCCTTCACCGCCCCTACTGACAGGAACCAGAGGAGAGTCGCCCCGATCAGAGACACTGCATCAGCGGTGAGAATGGTCCGGAAAGACTTGCGAAAACCTTCCTCAACCGCCGACCGCACCGAACGCCCCTTGCGGATCTCTTCTTTGACTCTTTCGAAATAGACGATGTAGGAGTCAGCGGTGATGCCAACCGAGATGATCACCCCGGTTACGCCTGCGAGTGTGAGGGTGAGGCCCTGAAGGCGGCCCAAGAGAGAGAACACGATGATCAAGAGTGCAGCAAACACTGTCAGACCGATCACTGCGACCACTCCCATCGCCCGGAAATAACCGATCAGGAGAATGCAGACGAGGGCGAGCCCGATCAAGCCGGCGATGACCCCGGCCCGCAACGAATCAGCTCCGAGGGTGGCTGAAACCTTCTGCACCTGCGAACGCTCGAAGCTCACCGGGAGGGACCCGTAGCGGAGGAGAGCTGCCGTGTCACGAGCTTCTTCCTCATCGGCAGGGGTGTTACCAAAGGTGATCTGAGCGCTGCCGCCGACGATGCCTTCAGGTCCGACATCAGCGGAAACCGAAGGGGCCGCCACCACTTCTCCATCAAGCACGATGGCGATGCACCGTTGCGGACTGCCCAATGGCTGCTGAGCGGCGGCGCCAGTGACGAGGGCGAATTTGTTGGCTCCGGCCGAGGTGAGCTCGAGACCGATGACCCACTGGGCCTGATTGGGGTCGAATCCCGGAATCGCATCGGCCACGTCTTCTCCCAACAGGGCCGCGGGGCCCACCTGGAGTACTTCGGGGAACACGACCCCCAGCCCGGAGCTGGCACATCCCCCCGTCGAAGGGAGGTAGGCCTCCTGGGTGGGGTCATCGACGATGGTGAGACCGGTCAGCGGATTGATATTCGGTGGCAGCGTGGTCGGTGTGGTGGGGGCAGTCGTAGTGGTGGGGGGAGTCGAGGTAGTTGTCGCCGAGGTCGTTGAAGTCGTCGAACCGGTGCCAGTCGTAGTGGTTGTTGTGAGCGGAGCCGAAGTGGTTGTGGTCGTTACCAGCGGGCCGAGGTCGCCGAGGATGGCGTCGAGCACCGGTCGAAAGGAGAGCTGACCGGTTTGGCCGATGGCATCGAGCGCCCTCTGCTCGTCTTCCACCCCGGGCAGCTGAACCAGGACCGTGTTGGCACCCGAGATAGTGATCTCAGGCTCCTGGACACCACCCACGTCTTCTATTCGCCGCCGCATGATCTCGACGGCCTGTTCGAGGACCTCGGGGTCGGTGCCGGCCGGGGCAGTTAGGACTACCGAAGTCCCACCAGACAGGTCGAGGCCGAGCTTGGGAAGGATGCCTTGGGTCAGGACCAGCGCCAGACCGCCCCAGGACAGCATCAAGACGATGCCAAGACCGATCAGGCGACGGCGCAACGTCTAGGCCTTGTCGGTGACCCGGTTGGCGATCGCCCTACGCACGACTCGCAACCTGCCTTGCTCCACCTCGATAACGACGGCGTCGTCGTCGAGCGCCCTGATGACACCCTGGATCCCGCCGATGGTCTGGACCCGATCACCCAGCTGCAGAGTCGACGTCAACTCTTGTTGAGCCCTCATACGCTTGCGCTGTGGGCGCAGTATCAGAAGATAAAAAACCGCCACCATGACCCCGAGAAATATCAATGATGAGAGCCCCGATGAGGCGGGGGCAGCGGTCGTCAAAAGTAGGGGATTCAAGAGAAAGACCTCACAGGCCGAGTTGACGAGGCGCGACGTTAGTCGCTTGGAGACGGCACCGACAGACGACGGGCTCTGATTCCGGCGAGGTGGCTGGCGACTTCACCCGTTGTGATCGCTTGCCGAATTCCCCGCAGCAGGTTCATCGTGTAAGTCAGATTGTGGATGGACAAGAGGCGAAACCCGGCCAGCTCGTTGTTGACGAGAAGATGACGGAGATAGGCGCGGTGGTGGTGGCGGCAGGTGTGACAGGGGCACTCATCTTCGAGCGGCCGCCCGTCGGCCAGGTATTCGGCCCGACGCAGGTTGAAGTCACCGT
>JAICND010000422.1 GCA_025929005.1 Acidimicrobiia bacterium | reverse complement strand
TGGCGTGTCCCCAACTAGCGCGCCACCGCCAGAGCATCCGATCACCCGCCATTTGCTTAAGGCCACAAGTGGCGAGCGGATCGAGCCGTAGAATGGTGATGTTTCTCGGGGACGTAGCTCAGCCCGGCAGAGCGCCTGCTTTGCAAGCAGGAAGTCGTGGGTTCAAGTCCCATCGTCTCCACCTTTCAGAGCAAAAAGCTCTTAGTCGGTGGCGACCGAGTTGCCGCCGGCGGCTTTGGCCGCTTTTAGGGCTGACTCGGCACGATGGATGATGTCAGCGGGATCAGAGCCATCGCCGCTGCCGACGCCGGCGCTCAGGGTCACATGGAGGGGACCGGCCTCGGTCTCGATCGTCGACCTCCCTATGGCGGCACCAAGGCGGGTAGCGACCCGGGCCGCACCGGCGGTGTCGGTACTGGCCAGGATGATCACGAACTCATCTCCACCCAGCCGGCCGATCAGATCCTCGAGGCGGGTATAAACCCGCAAGTGGTCGGCCACGGCCACCAGCACCTCGTCACCTGCACGGCGGCTGTGGCTGTCATTGACCGATTCAAAGTGGTCGACGCTGAGCATCACGATCGCCACAGGCTCCCGGCGGCGGCGGGCGAGGCTGCACGAACGGATCAGCTCGGCGTCGAGATAGCGCCGGTTCCACAATCCGGTAAGCGGATCGGTGAAAACGGGTTCGGGAGCATCAACAGTGCTCACGCCGACCTATCGGCCTCCGCGGGGGAATCTGAATGCCGGTTTGGGTGTTGGAGGCGCGATACTGGAGTAGGTTTCGGGGTCCAAAGGAGGTCCTCCCAGTGCCAAATGCAGTCATTGTCGATGCGGTCCGGACTCCCGTTGCACGCCGCAACGGCAAGTTCAAAGACATCCATGCCGTCGACCTCGCCTCGATTCCCCTCAAGGCCCTGGTCGATCGCACCGGGATCGACCCGATCCTGATCGAAGACGTCATCATGGGCTGCGTCTCCCAGACAGGGGAGCAGGGGCTCAACATCGCCCGCAACGCCGCCCTCGCCGCGGGCTACCCCGAGGATGTGGTGGGGACCACCATCGATCGCCAATGCGGATCCTCCCAACAGTCCGCCCACTTTGCCGCCCAGGGGGTCATGGCAGGTGCCTATGACGTGGTCGTCGCCGCGGGAGTCGAGTCGATGACCCGCATCCCCATGGGCATCACCGCCCAGCAGGGACCGGGCATGCCCTTCGGCCCGCTGATGCTCGAGCGTTACAGCCACGGTCTGGTCCCCCAGGGAATCTCGGCCGAGATGATCTGTGAGAAGTGGGGCCTCTCCCGCACCGAGCTCGACCAGATCGGATTGGACTCCCACACCCGGGCGGCCCGCGCCACCGACGAGGGCCGCTTTCAACCACAGATCGTCCCGGTAACTATTCAGACCGAGACAGGGGAAGAGGTCGTATCCGTCGACGAAGGGATTAGACGGGAGACCACCCTCGAGAAGCTCGCCGGTCTCCAACCCGCCTTCAAGGTCGACGGAATGGTCACGGCTGGCAACTCGTCGCAGATCTCCGACGGTGCCGCCGCTGTTCTCATCATGAGCGAAGGCAAAGCAAACGAGCTCGGTTTGACCCCGAAGGCTCGCTTCGTCAGCTTCTCCCTGGCCGGTGTCGACCCGGTGATTATGTTGACCGGCCCCATCCCCGCTACCTCGAAGGTGCTCGACCGGGCAGGTCTGAAAGCTGCCGACATCGACCTGTTCGAGATCAACGAGGCTTTTGCTGCTGTCATCGGTGCCTGGCTGGCCGAGCATGGTGGGTCCGACCCGGCAGGACTGTGGGAGCGGACCAACGTCAATGGTGGGGCCATCGCCCTAGGTCATCCCCTGGGGGCCTCGGGGGCCCGGCTGCTCACCAATCTCGTCCATGAGTTGGAGCGGACCGGCGGTCGCTACGGCCTCCAGAGCATGTGCGAAGGTGGAGGCATGGCTAACGGCCTCATCATCGAGCGTGGGTGAGGTCAGCCTCCTCACTGTTGTGATCGCGGTGGTGATCGGCGTCGTGATTTGGCGCGCTTCTCTCGGTCTGATCCGAATGATGAGCAATGCCCCGCCCGAGACCGACCCCACCGACATCGTCGCGGTGGATCAGGACTACCGGTGCTCGGTCTGCGGGGCCGAGGTGACGATGCGGGCTGTCAACGTGAAGGAAATGGGGGCACCCAAACACTGCCGGGAGGCGATGGAGCCCGTCTACCGTTAGTCCCCATGCCAGAGTCGAAGACCCGCAAGAACCGCAAGCCCCGGCGCCCGCCCAAGCCAAGGGCGACCGCCACGGCGATGATCAAAGAGAAGGGGAACAGCCCCCGCTGGTACGTGATCGTCATGGTCGGACTGATGGGCATCGGGCTCCTGGCGGTGTTGGCCCGTTTTGTGTTCCAACTCGAGCAG
>JAICND010000249.1 GCA_025929005.1 Acidimicrobiia bacterium | reverse complement strand
GTCCTCCATCAGCATCTCGGCGAGATCCATCGTGGAGGGAGCCTCCTTGACCTGGTCGTAGCCCTCGAGACGCTTTACCCAGTCAGGTGAGAAGACAGCTGACATCGGTTTGATAAGCCGTAGCTCGTCCCCGACCGCCTCGAGATGGTTGGGCTGCAACACACCGGCCTTCATCGCTGAGGCATAGGCATAGTCAGAATATGGATCCCAGCCGCCAAACTCGAGGTCGTTGAGGTCAGCCAGAGGGACAAAATCCTTGATCATCGGGTTGCGCTTCTCGGTCCGCTTCCCTAACCGGATATGACCCATTTGAGTCAGCGACCCGACCGGGACCGTGTAGCCCTTGCGGACTGAGAGCACACCGGAATAGAAGGTGGTCGACACGGCGCCCATGCCTGGCGTGAGGACTCCAAGCTTGCCAGTAGCCGGGGCGATATGGGGGAGCGACATGCGGACCTCCGGTCTCGTGGGTATGGGTTGGCCTGGCTGTAGAGTCGGCGGGTGGAGCTCGAACTCGAGCCGCTACGGCCAACGATAGACCTGGCGATGCTCGCCGACGCTGTCCAGGCAGTCCAAGGAAAGCTATACATCCTGGGTGGTGGCTGGGACACCCTCTATGTCTCAGGATTCCCGGCACGACATCCGACTTTGGCTATCGCGGTGCGGGTCCGAGTCCCGTGGACGTTGTCGACCACAACCCTGCAACTGGGTGTCGAACTTCAGGACGCCGATGGAGTTCCGCTGCTGCCCGGGGGGCGGGTCAGCCACGAGGTGGTAATCCAGCGGCAATCGACCGAAATGGATCGGGCGGAGACCGGGGCAGTGCGGTCATTCACCTTTAACAACCTCACCTTCCAATCCGAGGGCGACTTCTCGTTCGTCATCTCGATCGACGACGAGGTGACCAGCCGGCTCCGTTTCTCCGTGCGTCGCAAGAAGTGAGAACGAGAGACCTTGAGACTCAGAGATAGGAACGGGATTGAGTCTTTCGGTCTCTCGGTCTCTGAATCTCTCGATCTTTGGTCTCGGTAATTCAAGCTTTTTTCGGTTTTTGCCGATATCAGGGGAGCCCATCCACCTGTAGCCAGGGAGTGGCGCTTCGGCGTCGGGTACGGGTACCAAATGCGGGCACGTGGCGCAGTGGCTAACGCTGCGCCGACCAAAGAGGCCGGGGGCGGCGACGCTCCCGGCCTCTTCCGAGCAACTGAATTCCGGATTTTGGCTACCGACCCCCCCTGACTAGCTTTTCGTGGCCCAACCGGAAGTGGGGAGCCTCCTTGATGCACACAGTTACTTCTCGTCGCGGGTTTTTACGACTTTCAGTCGCAACGGCCGCTGTCGGTGCGTTAAGCACCGGGCCACTGCGACCCGTCCTGGCGGCCGATGGGCCAGTGCTGTACTTTCCGCAGGATCCCCTCGTCACCAGCTTCTCTTCCACCTTTGGGGCACCGCGCCCGGGGGGGAGGCGGCATAAGGGAAACGACCTCATGGCGCCCAAGCTCTCGCCGGTATTCGCTGCCGCCGACGGGATCGTCACGATCGTCAGCGATGGACCGGCGTCCGGTCGCTATCTCGTGATCGAACACGCTGACGGGTGGAGCACCTGGTACATGCATCTCAACAATGACGAGCCTGGTGCGGACCGAGGACGAGCAGATTGGGCCGTCACCCTTGCCGTGGGAGTCGACGTTGGAACAACAGTGTCGCGGGGGCAACAGGTCGCGTTCTCAGGTGACTCGGGCAACGCCGAATGGACCGGGCCTCACACGCACTTCGAGCTTCACCGCGATGGGAGGGCGATCAATCCCTTCCACTATCTCAAAGACGCATACGAGAGAGCGATCAGCACCCTCAGAGCGGAGGAGGTGTCGGCCCAGGTCGATGCTCTCTGCCGGCCTGACCCACGCGGTCATCAGGTGGACGGAGAGATATGTTCACCACCGCTTGGCGCCTTGCCTGAGCCAATCCTCGGGATTCCTGAGACCGCCTGAGGTCAGATAACGGCGGCCTCGTCCAGAGCAGCAACCTGCTCGGCGAGCAATGATGCGTCAGGTCCGGCGGCAACAAACACCTCCTCCGGCACCGCACCGGCAGGGAGTGAGTCGCCTCCCACCCATATCGCTCTTCTCACTCGTGCTTCCTTGATAGCTGCCGACCACCCCACTATGACCTGTTGGGAGGTCTGGGCAAAGCTCAACTCGCGTCCGTCGGTAGCGGCTTCGACGATCATCACAGCCGAAAAGCAGTTCGTGCAGGCAGCTGCTACATGGCTTTGGTCCGAAAGATCGCCGAGAGCCACTTTGACACCTCTCTTACGGAGACGATCACCCACGTCGGCCGAGCTAACAAAAGCTCTCACCTCGCGCCCGGGAGCGGTGAGCCTTTCGACTACCTGCAACCCGGCGCTTGTGTCGGCACCGATGACGATGACGGGCATCAGCGGGAATGTAACCCGGGTCCATGGCCAAAGTATGCGGTGCCGTCAGACACCTCCAAGTTTCTGGCCGAAGGGTCTGTCACTTATGATGCCTGGCTCCCAATGTGGAGCCCACCTCTCTACGACGCCCGCTTTGAACACGACGCATGTGGAGTCGGTTTTGTTGCCGCGCGTGACCTCGCCCCGTCTCACCGTCTAGCCAGGCTCGCAGTCGACTGTCTCACCAGGCTCGAACACCGCGGCGCCAGAGCCGCCGACGGCACCGGTGATGGGGCCGGCATCCTCACAGAGATCCCCTACGAGTTGCTGGCGCGCGAGCTCGACATTCGCAGGCTGGCCCCTCCGGCCAAAGGCCACCTGGGTGTGATGGCCGCGTTCTTGAGGCCGGCTCAGGCAGAGCGGGCTCGGGGGGTTATCACGGCTGCGGTTGCAGCGGAGGAGCTGAATGTCCTCTGGTTTCGGACTGTTCCGATCCACACGGCTGCTCTGGGACGGCGAGCCCTCGAGTCGCTTCCCATCATCGAACAGGTCTTGATCGCCGCCCCCGAGTCGGTGCACGGGATCGAGTTCGAGCGTCGCATGTTCCTGGCAAGGAAGGCCGTGGAGAGAGCTGCCGTGCCGGGAGTCGACATCATCTCGTCGTCGGCCCGTACGGTGGTTTACAAGGGCTTGTTCCATGCGTCGCATGTCGCCGACTTCTTTTGGGACCTCGCCGACACCGACTTCCGCACGTCCTTTGCCATCTTTCACCAGCGCTACAGCACCAACACACTTCCATCCTGGGAGATCGCCCAGCCTTTCCGCACGCTCGCCCACAACGGTGAGATCAACACCATCGCATCGAACAGATCGTGGACGTATGCACGCGAACGGGTGGCGACGTCAAGTGCCTGGGGCGACCGTCTGGCCGACGTGACGCCATTTCTGCAACCGGACCAGTCGGACTCCGGAACCCTCGACAACATGTTTGAGCTCTTGCTCTTGTCGGGCCGATCTCTAACCCACGTCAAAGAACTTCTGATTCCCGCAGCCTGGGAGAACGTCGTCGACCTGTCGCCGGAGCGACGGGCATTTGCCGAGTACCACGCCTTCCTCACCGAGCCCTGGGACGGGCCGGCAGCGGTTGCCGCCACCGACGGCATCAGTCTCGTCTCGTTTGTCGATCGCAATGGT
>JAICND010000094.1 GCA_025929005.1 Acidimicrobiia bacterium | reverse complement strand
TTGATCCGATCCCGATTGGCCTGAACCACCCGACGCCAATAGGGGCCGGTCTCTGCGTCCGTGGGCGGGCGACCCATAACCTCCTGGAGGCGAGCCTCGGCGAGAGTCCACATGTTGTCACCAGGCTTGACAATGACCTCGACGGTTTCTTCGCGCCGTGTAGCAACGATGGGAGTCTCGATGACCGGAGACTCACTTACCGCAGTCTGCGCCTGGGTGCCGCCTGAAGGGATAGGCACATAGCCGGGAGTGACGAGATCGAGCAACGGCAGGGGAGCGGCGAGGACACGGATCAGGGACCGGGTGGAGATGCGGTCGGCCAAGCGGCGCACCATCGGCAGAGTTGCCCAATCGACTCCCGTGATTGTTGGCGCCCGCGCCACCCGAATCAACAAGCAGACAAGGGTCGAAGCCAACAGCCAGTAACCGGCGACCAACCCGATTAAGCGCACCATGGCTCCCATGGCAAGTTCCAGGCTCGCCATGGAGCTCCAGATTGCGCTCATCGGGAGGGAGCTGTGCAGGGAGTGAAGCCCGGTGATCGAGCCAGCAACGAAAGAGATCGAGATGGTGAGCCCGGTAATCGCTCGCATTCGATCTGTCATGGGCCGAACGTACAGCACCGATTTGGGATACGGAAGATGGATGGAAACGACATGGAAACGGCATCCGGGATGGCCCTCCCGTCCCCCTAACATGACCAGCCCTGATGTTGAGGAGGCTGCGTGAAAGTAAGGATCGGAGTCGCCGATACGGACCGGGTGGTCGAAGTAGAGGTGGACGACCCGGCAGAGATGCGCCGCAAGATCGACGCGGCATTCTTTGCGAGTGAGGCGATCCTCTGGTTCGAGGACACGCGCAAGAGACTGGTGGGGATTCCCCGCGACAAGATCGCGTTTATCGAACTCGAGCAGGAACCGGACGCTCGATCGGTTGGTTTTACAAAGGCGGGTTAGCCCGCCCGGCGCCGGCGCTCAGCCAGCCAGCGCTTGCGGAGACGTCGTCGCTCGTCTTCGGCATAGCCCCCCCAGACTCCCGACTCCTGATTGGACTCGAGCGCGTATTGGAGGCATTCTTCCTGAACCGAACACAGAGAGCAGATCTGCTTGGCGGCGGCGATTTGATCTACGGCCGGTCCGGTGCTGCCAATAGGGAAGAAGAGACTTGGTTCCGAGTCCCGACAGGCGGCTACGTCTCGCCATTCGGTGGTGATAGTGAGGGCCACGGTGGCCATTGGCATCGGTCCTTTGTGAAGTTCTTCACATGACTGGGCGGTGCAAGTGAAGAGCCGGGGTCTTGTTTGGTGGCAGGTACCGTAGTTGTCGAAGAACAGACTCGCAATCGATTTGTAATGATGATTTCTGGAGAAACTCTCAAAATAATTGGCCACAGGGGGTGGCCGACCAGGTTTCCGGACAATGTGATGGCCGGGATCGAGGCCGCCACCAAGGTGGCGGACATGATTGAGGTAGATGTTCGCCTGGCTGCCGACGGCGTTCTGGTCCTATCTCACGACCCTCATCTCAATGGTCACGAGGTGCACACTTCGACCTGGGCACAATTGGCGGATCTCGACCTAGGGGGAGGTCACCGCCCTGTAACCCTGGAGAACCTGCTGAGAAAATTTCCGGGCTTTCCTTTCAACCTGGAGATAAAGAACTATCCCGGCGACCCCGGATTCGACCAGGACCATGGGCTCGCTTATTTGGTGGCAGATCGGGCCCGGCCTGTTGATCTCCTCAGTTGTTTCTACTGGCCAACTATGGACGCCTTGAGGATCTCGCATCCGGATGTGCGAACGGGTCTCCTCATCGAGGTGGGGGGATCGATTGGGGATGCCGTCAATCATGCTCTGGAGCTGGGGCACGAGGTCGTGGTTCCCCACTGGCAGACGGCGAGGTCTGATCCCATGGCAGTCGACGAGGCGAGGGAGTCTGGTCTCGGCGTGACCGTATGGACCCTCAATGATCCTGAAATGGCCAAGGACTTGGCGTCTATAGGTGTCACCGCCATCATCACCGATGATCCCGGGCTCATGAGTCAAGCCCTGAGGTAGATGCGGATGAGTATCAAAGAAGAACTGGCGACAGAACTGCGGGAGGCGATGAAGTCCCGGGATGCCCGGCGGCGTGAAGTCATCCGGATTATCGAGACCGAGGTGGCGTTGGCACGTTCGGCCCCCGGCTTCAGGGGTGAGGTTGACGACGACCTCTACCGGCAGGTAATCGCCAGTTACTCAAAGAAGATGGACAAAGCGCGCCAGGAGTACGAGGGGTACGGTGATCGGGGGGCGGAGATGGTCGCCAAACTTGGGTGGGAGGTCGATTACCTCTCTCGCTGGCTCCCTCAGAAGCTTGACGAAGAGGCCACCCGAAACCTTGTGCGACATGCCATTGCCGCCCTTGGGGTAGGGGGCGATCCGAAGGCATCGGGACGGGTGATCGGTCAGGTCATGAAGGCCCACAAAGACGAGGTCGATGGAGGGCTCGTCAACCGCCTGGTGACGGAGGAACTGTCGTCGAGTTGAGCCAGCTCAAAGCCACACCGACCAGCTCCACCAATCGAATCTCCCCAAGACGGTCGAGCGGCCACCAGCGTGCCTCGTCGGTGCTCCCATCAATCTCGTTGATGGGGGTACCGCTAGCGCTGACGAGGTACACGGCCTGGACCACATGAAGGTCGGGTCCTTTCGGTCGCTGGTTCGCCTCGACGACAAATGCATGGATGCCGAGAGGGGCGAGGACGGTCGGGGAGAGGCCGGTCTCCTCGGCGAACTCCCGTTCAAGCCCGAGGATCGGGTGTTCGCCCCAGTCGAGTCCTCCTCCCGGCAGGGTCCAGGCCCCGACCTCGACATCGCCCGGCCCTACCCGGGCCAGGAGCACCTCATCATCGTTCACGGCGAGCCCGTAGACGCCCATGCGAAACTGGCGCCCTGCCTCATCGACCAACATGGACCCAGTATGACGCCTGTCTATGAGCCGATGCTGGCCTCCCCGTGGACGCGGCCGTTCTCAAGCAGTGAGTGGTTTTTCGAGCTCAAATGGGACGGCTTTCGCAGCATCGCTTACCTCGGGGTCGGCACGCCCAGTTTTCGTTCCCGCCGCGGGCTCGATCTGGTCTCCCGGTATCCCGAGTTGCGTGCGGTGGATGCTGGCCGCCCGGTGGTGATCGATGGTGAGATCGTGGCCATAGGAGACGACGGCAGACCCGCCTTTTTCTTGCTTGGCCGGACGCCCGCTCTCTTCGTCGCGTTCGATTTGCTCTGGATGGATAAGGACCTGACTGGCCTCGCCTTCGAGCAGCGCCGCCAACTGCTGGAGGCACTGACTTTCGAGGGTCCGGTGGTGGTCAACGATGTGGTAGCCGCTGACGGTGAGGACTTCTACGAAGCGATTGTCGCTCGGGACCTGGAAGGGATGGTGGCCAAACGGGCAGGTTCCCGGTATCACCAGGGTCAGCGCAGCCCGGACTGGCGCAAGATCGTGAGCCGCCGCCTGACCACGGCGGTGGTGGGTGGCTTTCTCGCCGGTGACGGCAATCGGATCGGAACCTTCGGATCTTTGCTGCTCGGAGTCGAGAAAGACGGCGAACTCCACTTCATCGGTTCGGTGGGTTCGGGATTCAACGACGCCGCCCTGCGTGGGATCGCTTCCACCTTGCGCGGGTTGGCCAGGAACACCTCACCTTTCGCGGGTCCGGTGGATGTCCCCGGAATCAAGTCGTGGGTCGAGCCGGTGCTGATAGCGCGAGTCGAGTACCGGGAGTGGACTCCCTACGGTCGGCTGCGGGCGCCGGTTTTCAAGGGCCTGGTGGAGGGCTCGAGCTAACTGGCGGCTTTGCGGGCCTTGGTCGCCTCAACGCTGGCCTTGAGGGCATCGAGCAGGTCGATCACCTTGGTCGGCTCGGGCGACTCGGGGGCGACGATCTCCTGACCTTCGACCTTCTTCTGAGCGGCATCCTCGATGTTTTCGCGGGTGCGATCATTGAAGGCCGTGGGGTCGAACGGTGCGGTGAGGCCATCGATGAGCATCTCAGCCATCTTCGCCTCCTCCTTGCGGATCTCGACGTCCGAGTCGAGTTCCTCGAACTCGGCGGGTCGTACTTCGTCCGGCCAGAACATCGTCTCCATCACCAGAATGCCATCCTTGGCCCGGATCGTGGCGAGCTGCTGCTTTTCGCGCAGCGCCACCTTGGCGATGCCGACCCGGCCCTTGTTTTGCAGGGCATCGAGCAGGATCCGATAGGCCTTGACGCCGGTCCGTTCTGGGGCCAGGTAGTAGCTCTTGTTGTAGTAGATGGGGTCGATCTCAGACTCGTCGACGAACTGCACCACGTCTACGAGTCGAGAGCCGTCGGTCGCTGACGCAGCCTCCAGCTCGTCGTCAGTGAAGACGACGTATTTGCCTTTCTCGACCTCATAGCCACGGACGATTTCGTCCCAGGCGACTTCTTCACCATCGGCTTCAGCCACCCGCTTGTACTTGACGGCGGAATGATCGGACCCACGCAACATCTTGAACTTGGGGGTCTTCGATTCGGTAGCGGTGTAAAGGGCCACGGGTATGGTCACCAGGCCGAAGGACACCGCCCCTTTCCATATAGATCGCGGCATCGGGACAGTCTATGCCTCCCCGGTAAGCTTGGTTTCCCCGCCCTCGTAGCTCAGGGGATAGAGCGCTGGCCTCCGGAGCCAGGTGCGCAGGTTCGAATCCTGTCGAGGGCGCCCTCGGACCACCCGGGATCAGGACCCACCCCTCACGTCTCTCAGACCTCTAAGTACGATCAATGCCCATGCGGGTCGGTATCGGCATCCTCGGTGGTGGCGTGGTGGGCGGATCCCTGGCCCGCCGTCTACTTGGCGATCGGGCGAGCATCTCCGAAAAGACCGGGCTCGATCTCGAACTGGTCAAGGTGGCGGTACGCGACATCGACAAAGATCGGGCGTTTCCCCGCGACTACGTCACGCATCGACTCGAAGAAGTGGTTGACCATCCGGACGTGGACCTGGTGGTCGAGTTGATGGGGGGTCTCGAACCGGCACGGTCGTTGATCTTGCGGGCGTTGCAGGCGGGTAAGCCGGTGGTGACCGCCAACAAGGAGTTGGTTGCCGCCGATGGGCCGGCCTTGTTCGATACTGCCGCCGCCAAGGGGGTTTCGCTGCTCTTCGAGGCGGCGGTAGGTGGCGGGATACCCCTTATCCGCCCGTTGATGGAGTCGTTGGCAGGGGAGCGGCTCACCCGGGTCTTGGGCATTGTCAACGGCACTACCAATTTCATCCTCACGGCGATGGATGAGGGCGGCACCTCCTATGAGGCGGCGCTGGCCGAGGCCCAACGACTCGGATTCGCCGAAGCCGATCCGACTGCCGATGTCAGTGGGGCAGACGCTGCTGCCAAGGCCACAATCCTGGCCGGTCTCGCTTTTGGAGTCTGGGTGGATCAGGGGCAGGTCCACCGCGAAGGCATCGAACGGCTCGACCGGGGCGACCTGGCATTTGCCCGACAGCTCGGATACGTCGTCAAGCTGGTGGCCGCAGCCGACCGCAACCCCACGGGTGTCTCGGTCAGGGTTCATCCGACTCTGGTGCCGCGTGACCATCCGCTTGCTGCCATCCGCGGGGCCACCAACGCGGTTTTCGTCGAGGGCCCGGCGATAGGGCAACTTCTGTTCTCAGGACCAGGGGCAGGAGGTGAGCCCACTGCGACGGCGGTTCTGGGAGACGTGATCGACGCCGCTCGTGAGCTGTTGGCTGGCGCGCAGGTGGCGCCGAGGATCCGCTTCAACGATCGCGCCGTCGGCGACATTACCTCCAATACAACCCGTTGGTACATACGGCTCGAAGTGGCTGATGCTCCCGGAGTCCTTGCTGCCATTGCCGGTGTGTTCGGGAGCGCCGGGGTCTCTATCGCCTCGGTGTGGCAGGAGGGGCGCGGAGACGACGCCACCCTCATCCTCATCACCCACGAAGGGCCGGAATCTGCCCACCGTGAGGCGGTCAAGCAATTGATGGCGCTCGACGTCGTCAAGCAGGTGGCTGCGACCATCCGGGTACTCCTGCCGGAGAGTTGATGAGATACGTTTCAACCCGGGGAGACCTGGGGCGGCCCGGGTTTGTTGGCATCCTCTTTGACGGGGTGGCTCCCGACGGCGGTCTCTATCTTCCCGAACGGTGGCCGGCGCTGGGAAAGCGACAGTCTCCGGACTATGCAGGGCTGGCGGCCGCCGTCCTTGCACCCTATGTGGCACCGGATCCGCTTGAGCCCGAGGTGCCGGCATTGATCGCCAAGGCCTATGCAGCCTTCCGCCACGCCGAAGTGGCTCCCCTCACCCAGGTCGGCGAGGATCGCTACCTGCTTGAGCTGTTCTGGG
>JAICND010000490.1 GCA_025929005.1 Acidimicrobiia bacterium | reverse complement strand
CTCAAGTCTTTCTTCCAGGAGGTTCTGCCCGCCAAGATCCAGGCGTCCTTCCCGGAGATCACCGCAGTCACCGTCAACCTCGGCTCGATGACCGACGAGGAGCGCAAGGCTCTGGTCGGGGGAGTGAAGAGTGAAAGCCCCTCCTCGTTTGCCGGCCCGCAGTCACGCACCACGGTGCTTGCCATTGGAAGTGGAAAGGGCGGGGTGGGCAAGTCGACGCTCACCGCCAACCTCGCAGCGGCACTGGCCAAGCGCGGTCATTCCGTCGGCCTCTTGGACGCCGACATCTGGGGCTTCTCCTCCTCCCGCATGCTGGGGACCTCTGCCAAGCCGACCGTCATCGATGAGCGCCTGATAGTCCCTGTCGAGGCCTACGGCTTCAAGATGATCTCCATGGGGAACCTCGTCGAGGACGACCGTCCGGTTGTGATGAGGGGACCGATGCTCCACAAGATCCTTCAGAGCTTTTTGTCCGACGTTCACTGGGAGGAGCCCGATTACCTGTTGATCGACATGCCTCCGGGAACCGGCGACATCTCCCTGTCCCTTTCGCAGTTCGTGCCCGGCTGCTCGATTATCCTGATCACCACCCCGCAGCAGGCTGCCGAGAAGGTGGCCGAGCGGGCCGGGCATATGGCAGGCAAGGTCGGGATGAAGGTTGCCGGAGTCATCGAGAACATGGCCTACGCCATCTGCGAGCACTGTGGAGAGCGGACCCACCCGTTCGGCAGCGGTGGCGGCCAGGAGCTCGCGGAGACGTTCGGAGCGCCCCTTCTTGGTCAGATCCCGCTTGACCCGCCCATGGGAGCGCTGGCCGACCACGGCAAGCCCTCCGTAATAGTCAGCCCGGAGTCACCCTCGGCACAGGCGTTCGAGGAGGTTACCGAGGCGCTTGTCAAGCTGATTCCTCCCAAGCCCAGGAGCCGGATCCGCAAGTCACTTCCGCTGATCATGAGCCCTTCGGCGACTCCAGCCCACACCGGCTGAGGATTCCAGGCAAAGCCACCGAATTTCGCGCCGGGCGGGTATCAAAAAGAACTGGCCTATTGGGGTGGCACCTTGTACGATACCGATGTCATACGCCCCGTCAGGGGTGGCAGTGTGGTCGGATATGTCTCTCGCCGCGGGGAACGGCGCCAGTTTCTTCATTTGGCGACGTTTTATTCTCCCGATGAGGGGCAGAAACTTCCCAGAAAGGCAGGTTTGTGGTAACCGGTCGGCCTAGGATTCATATCCCACAGACGATCGGGTCGTTCTGATAGTGTTTGCTAGACTGCGGGTGAAATACCCTTTGATTCGAAATGAAACGTAAGAGGAGGTAGTAATGAAGAAGCTCACGGGACTACTGCTCGTGACTGTGATTGCTGGAGCGATCTTCGCCGCTCTTGCTCTCCCGGCGTTTGCTGCTGACAGCAACACCGGCGGCGTCATCGTCGAGTCCGGCGATGCACCTGACTGTGTTGGCGGAAGCTGTGGCGGCGTCATCGTCGAGGACCCGGCTGGCGTCGGCCCCGACTGCACCGGCGGTAACTGTGGCGGAAGCATCTGCCAGGGCCCGGACTGCGGAAGCTGCGCAGGCGGTAACTGCGGCGGAAGCATCAGCGGACCGGGAACGGCTGTTGACCACGGCAAGAAGCACGACACCCCGGCCAAGGCCACTCATGGCGCAAAGGCTCTGCCCCGCACGGGTATCCCGACCGCAGCCACCGTGGCACTCGGTGCCGGAATGATCCTGGTTGGCCTTTTCTTCACCTTCGTCGAGCACCCCTCGACCAAGGTCGCAATGGCAGCCATGACCTACCG
>JAICND010000338.1 GCA_025929005.1 Acidimicrobiia bacterium | reverse complement strand
TCAGATCCTCCCGGCATTCGCTGCACGTTGATGCGAGGCGGCACCTCCAAAGGGGCTTTCTTTGTTGAAGATGATCTCCCGTCCGACCCCCAAGAACGCGACCCTCTCCTCCTCCGGATCATGGGCTCGCCTGATCCTCGCCAGATCGACGGTGTCGGCGGAGCGCATCCCCTTACTTCCAAAGTGGCTGTGGTCTCCAGGTCCGCACGCCCAGACGTCGATCTCGAGTATCTGTTCCTGCAGTTGGCGGTCGATCGGCCAGAGGTCACGGACCGGCAGAACTGTGGAAACATGCTGGCGGCGGTTGGACCATTCGCCATGGAGCGCGGGTTGATAGGCGGTTCCGATGGTCGCGCCTCCGCGCGGATTCTGATGCGGAACACAGGGGGCTTGGCAGTGGCGAGCTTTCCAGTCGCAAGCGGAAAGCCGATCTACGCGGGCGACACCGAGATCGCGGGCGTACCCGGATCTGGAGCTGAAGTCAGGATCGAGTTCAAGAACATCGCCGGCGGAAGCGCTGGATCTTTGCTTCCCACAGGTCAGGTAGTCGACAAGATCGGAGGAGTCGAAGCCACGCTGGTTGATAACGGCATGCCGGTCGTGGTGCTCCGAGCATCCGACTTCGGTCTCTCCGGTTACGAGAGCTGCGTGGAGCTCGAGGCCAACTCGGAGTTGCGACGCTCTCTTGAAGAGATCCGAATCGCCGCCGGCAGACGTATGAACCTCGGTGACGTTTTCTCGACCACCGTACCGAAACTGACCCTGGTCGCTCCGCCGCGCTTTGGGGGCTCCATCTCCACCCGAACCTTCATACCGCACAGTTGCCATCAAGCGATCGGAGTGCTGGGAGCGGTCAGTGTTGCCACTGCCTGTCTCCTCCCCGGGTCACTGGCCGCCTACTTCGCCCGCCTTGACCCCGACTCTGACACTGTCCGGCTCGAGCATCCCACGGGAACTTTCGATGCATGGGTCCGGCTCCGCCTGGACGGCGAGCCCCAGGTCGAGAACGCCGGAATCGTCCGCACTGCTCGCAAGCTGATGGACGGGATGGTCTTCCCGAGGTCGTACTAATGGTTTGTCGATGCAGAAAGGGCATGGGATTGGGTGCGTAGGTACACTGGCCGCGTTCGTGTGCCGCACACATGTGCGCAAACCGGACGGGTGTGAGATGAGAGGAGAGCTATGAAGCGAATGCGATATGGACCGTTGGGTTGGATCGCAGTACTCGCACTGGTGGTCGGGGCTTGCGCCACCGGCTCCACCACGACCACGACTGCGGGCACCACTACCACAGCCGCCCCGACAACCACGGAGGGCGAAACCACTACCACGGAGCCGGTCTCCACCGAGCCGATCAGGATTGGCATCTTGACCGACTTGACCGTGTTCACACCGTGGGCGGTCAACGTCCGTGACGGCATGAACCTGGCTGCTCAGGAGATCAACGACGCCGGTGGGGTAGACGGCAGGATGATCGAGCTCTTCGAGCAGGACTCAGCTCACAATGCCGAAGCGGGCGTGGAGGGTTACGAGCGGCTGGTCGAGGACGACGTGGTGGCGATAGGTGGCATCATCTCCAGCACCGTGGGCGAAGCGGTCTCCGGCCTGGCAGAGGAACATCAGATCCCGACCTTCATGGTCAAGTCAGGAACCCAGCTCGCCCTTACCGGGGACAGCCGGTTCATGTTCCGTACCTGCCTGCCGGCGGCTCCGATGGACGCCGGTCCGGTGCTCCAGTACGCCCAAGACCAGGAGCTGACCAAGGTCGGCGTCATGGTGGCTGACTATCCATGGGGCCATGCCTTCCGATCGGCGATGGAGAACACGTTCGCGGACTCGGGTATCGATATCCACATCGAGACGGCTCCAGTGCCGCCCGACACCGACTTCACGCCGTTCGTTCGAGCACTGGCCGACTTCGGAGCGGAAATGGTCGTGGCCACAGGTCACCCACCGGGCAACTCGGTGATATTGGGGCTGGCGGCTGACCTGATTGGTGATGTCCCGGTTACCGGCGCCTGGACACCACCCGACCTCGCAGTCGGAGCACAGGTGGACGTTGCAATTGGCCGATACAGCGACTTCTCCTGCGCTGATTACTTCAGTGACAGCTATCAGGACCTGGCCACTCGCTATCTGGCCTTCTCTGACAACAGCTTCATGTCCGATGATGCCGTTGCCGGTTTCGGAATCGTCACCATGGTCGCAGAGGCAGTCGGAGAGGTCGGGGATGACCCGGTGGCCATCTCCGAATACCTGCACGCCAACTCGTTCGACCTACCCGGTTATGCCCACACCATGAGCTGGACCGAGTGGGGTGAACTGGCGGAGGCCCAGCCGATCTTCACGCTGATCAACGAAGGACCGGCACCCGAGGGACTCAACGAGGCCGGTGATTGGTGGTTTGATCTGCTCGTGCAGTCGGAGCCACTCGAGCCCTACGTTCCGGGGTCGTAGCGAACGGGTGCGACTGCTCGAGACCATCGCACTCGAGAAGTCGTTCGGCGGCTTACCCGCCGTCGACGGAGTGAGCATTGGGGCCGACGATGGCGAGATCCTCGCCATCGTCGGCCCCAACGGCGCTGGGAAGAGCACGCTTCTCAAGCTGATCGTGGGCCTGGAGCGACCGACGAGGGGCGTCATTACCTTCGCCGGTAATGACATCACCCGATCACCCACCTATCGGGTGCGGAGAGCTGGAATCGCCATGGTGCAGCAAACCCCTCGCTCCTTTCCGACGATGACCGTCCTGGAGAACGCGGCTCTCGGGGCCTTATTCGGCCGGACCAACGGGTATCAGTCTGAACAGGAAGCCTTAGAGCTTGCTGGCGAGGCTCTGTCGTTCGTCGGTCTGGGGGACCGCGGCATGGATGGCG
>JAICND010000039.1 GCA_025929005.1 Acidimicrobiia bacterium | reverse complement strand
TATCTCGCCGCCGCCCAGGAACC
Organism: Acidimicrobiia bacterium; assembly: GCA_025929005.1. GTDB lineage: Bacteria > Actinomycetota > Acidimicrobiia > Spongiisociales > ZC4RG35 > JAICND01. Next base: position 8,522 of record JAICND010000039.1, on the reverse strand, counting down.
GTGTCGGGCCGTGGTCCTCTACGCCTATCCACTCCACCCTCCTGGCCAACCTGACAAGCTCAGAGTTGAGCATCTCCCCGACATCAAGGTGCCGATGTTGTTCTTCCAGGGAACCCGGGACGCGTTGTCCCGGATGGACCTCTTTGACCAATACGTCAGTCCACTCGGCAACGCAGATGTCGAGATCCTCGAGGGTGCGTCTCACTCGCTCGATCGCAAACAGGCCACAACCGAACTCCTGGCCGAGCGGACCGCGGCCTGGGTTAGGGGGCTCTGACCAAAGATCAGCTAACCCGTTGGTCGTTTTCTCAGCGCAACCTGGCCACGCCTACAATGTGGGCCCCCCTTTCCCGCAAGGAGTCCTTTCGTGGCCCAAGTATCAATTCGCGTCGAGACAGGGCGGCCTTTGGGTAGCCGTTCCTCCCGCCGTTTGCGCGCAACCGGGATGGTGCCGGCCGTCGTCTACGGTTTGGGCACCGAACCTATGCACGTTGCGGTCAACCATCACGATCTCACCGTGGCGTTTCACGGTGAAGGCGGCACCCACGCCCTGATCAACCTGGAGATCGATGGGGCCACCTCGGTCCCGACCCTCATCAAGTCGATCGACCGCCACCCTTTTCGCAATCAGATCCGTCACGTCGACTTTCTCCAGGTTTCTCTGTCGGAGACCGTCGAAACCGAGGTCACGCTCCACTTCACCGGCACCCCGATTGGGCTCAAGGAGGGGGGGATCCTCACTCCTGCCCGCAACACCATCCGGATCGAGGCGTTGCCGACCCAGATTCCGGGGTCGGTGGACCTCGACGTCAGCGAGCTCCAAATCAACGACACCCTGCGGGTTTCCGATCTCCTGCCGATCGAGGGGGTCGTCTTCTTGGATGATTCCGACACGCTGCTGGTGATGGTCTCCCCTCCCACCATCGAGGCTGTTCCCGAGCCCACCGAAGAGGAAGGGGAGGAAGGCGCCGAGCCTGGCGAGGAGACCGAGACCGAAATCGAATCCGAAAACGACGAGTAGCAGTTGCGGATCGTCGTCGGGCTTCGCAACCCGGGATCGGACTACGAAGGCACCCGCCACAACCTCGGTTACGAAGCCCTGACGGCTCTTGCCCGAAGACGAGAGGCCAAGCTCAAAAGGGGCCCTCTCCGGGTGCGCGCCGATCTCGTAAGACTGGGTGATCTGGTCCTCGCCTCACCATTGACGTTCATGAACGACTCGGGTCGAGCCGTGCGGGCGCTGGTGGCGTACTTCAAGGCCTCGCCCAGCGATCTGCTGGTGCTGCACGACGACATCGATCTGGCCTTCGGGCGCCTCCGCCTGCAAGTGGGCGGCGGCAGCGGTGGCCACAACGGCATCAAGTCGCTCGAACAACACCTGGCCACCAAGGACTTTTCCCGTCTCAAGATCGGGGTCGGCCGCCCGCCGGGAAGCCGAGAGGCGGCCGATCATGTGCTGGCCCGGCTCTCAAGAGCCGAGCGCAAGGAGGCCGACCTGCTGGTTGAAGACGCGGCGGATGTCATCGAGCTCTGGTTGGCAGATCCGGCCAGGGCCCAGGAGAAGGCGGCGCACCGGCGACCGTCCTAGCGACAGCTGGCAGAATGCGCTGATGTCAGCCAACCTGGATGCGATCGGGGTCGTCGTTTCCCACATGGGCGACACCATCGACTTTTATCGCCGGCTGGGTCTGGTCTTTGCTGAGGGTTCTGAGAGCGAGGGCCACGTCGAGACCAATGGTCCTGGAGGGATTCGCCTGATGTTCGACACCGAGGACATGCTGAAGTCCTTTTCGGACTGGCAGCCCCCTTCGGGCAGCCATCGGGTGGCGCTGGCTTTCCTTTGTGACAACCCGGCTGAGGTCGACGAAATCCATCTCGAGCTGTTGGGAAGGGGCGGGACCTCCCACGTCGCACCTTTCGACGCTCCCTGGGGTCAGCGCTATGCGACGGTGTTGGATCCCAGCGGAAACGCCGTCGATCTCTTCGCCTGGATCGGATGAGCTCAAGTTTCGTCGGGGCAGTCGATCAGGGGACGACGAGCACTCGATTCATCGTCTTCGACGAGGAGGGCCGGTCGTTGGGCTCTGCTCAATTAGAGCATCGCCAGATCTTCCCGGAGCCCGGATGGGTCGAGCACGACCCCGCCGAAATCCTGACCAACACCGATCGCGTCATCGAAGAGGCGTTGAGTCTTGCTGGACTCAGTCGCTCAGATCTGTCGGCGGTAGGGATCACCAACCAACGCGAAACCACCCTGCTGTGGGAGCGCGCAACAGGTCGACCCGTTCACAACGCCATCGTGTGGCAAGACACTCGCACAGCTGATCTGTGTCGTCGGCTCGGGGGAGATCAGGGACAGGATCGCTTTCGGGAGCAAACCGGACTGCCACTTGCTACATACTTCTCAGGCCCGAAGCTGTCGTGGCTCCTCCAGCACGACGATGAACTGGCGAATCGCGCCGTGGCGGGCGAGCTCTGTTTTGGGACGATGGACTCGTGGGTTGCCTGGCATCTGACAGGTGGTCGCCATGTCACCGATGTGACCAATGCTTCCCGGACGATGCTGATGGATCTCCGCAGCCTGGAGTGGAGCGGTGAACTGTGCGACGCCTTTGGGATTCCAGCCGCCTTGCTTCCGGAGATCGTCCCCTCCGTGGGGCGGATCGGTCCGGGCGTTGGGGTACTGGAGGGCGTGCCCCTCAGCGGAATCCTTGGTGATCAACAGGCCGCTTTGTTCGGACAAACCTGTTTTGACCCCGGCGCTGTCAAGAACACTTATGGCACCGGATGTTTCATGCTGATGAACACAGGCACGGTGCCGGTGGTCTCCAATAGCGGTCTGTTGACGACGGTGGGTTATCGCATCGGCGGCGAACCCGCTGTGTATGCCCTCGAGGGTTCCATCGCCGTGACCGGGTCTCTCATCCAATGGCTGCGGGACAACCTCGGACTGATCCACTCGGCGGCCGAGGTCGAAGACCTGGCGGCGTCGGTCGCAGACAATGGCGACGTCTATTTCGTTCCCGCCTTCTCAGGTCTGTTTGCTCCTCACTGGCGTTCGGACGCCCGCGGAGTGATCGTCGGGTTAACCCGATTCGCCACGAAGGCCCACATCGCCAGGGCCGCGCTAGAGGCCACGGCGTTTCAGACGAAGGAGGTTCTGGACGCCATGCGAGCGGACACCGGGGCAGATCTCGCCGAGTTGCGAGTCGACGGCGGGATGGTGGCAAACGATCTACTCATGCAGTTCCAGGCGGACCTGCTCGGGGTACCGGTGATCCGGCCGGTGGTGGCGGAGACCACTGCCCTGGGCGCCGCCTACGCCGCTGGGCTGGCAGAAGGCTTGTGGGGTTCGCTTGATGACCTCCGCGTCAACTGGGCCGAGGATCGCCGGTTCCTCCCCACCATGGAGACCCATGTTCGAGAATGGCTCAACTCCCGTTGGCGCCAGGCGGTGGAACGAACCCTCAACTGGGTGTGACGCGACCTACAGACCTTCGGCCGTCAATTCGGCTTCGTGGGCGATGATCTGCCTAGCCGTCTCGTCCTCGGACCAACCCAGTTCGACCGCCATCAACGCAGCAATTGCCTCCTGGTCCTTTCGCCCGTGGTCGGTGGTGAGCCAGGCCAGCCGGGTTCGGCGGAGCGTGAAGTCCGCCACAGTCGAGGCTGATTCGAACCTGACCGCATGCACGACCTCGGCCATGGTCGTCTGTCCATCGCTCAGGGTGGTCAGAAGTTCAGCGTTGCCTGAGGCGACGTCGATCAAATTGATCGCCTCGACTCCATAGCGACCAATTGCCGCCCTAGCTGCCTCGTGGGGAAAGCCGGCTGCGGCCAATTTCTCGCGTGCCGCCCCGAAGCCTCCACCCGCTCCCACGAGTGGGATCTGTTCGGTGGGACTCTTGCCCTTCAGTCCGAGGTGGCGGGTGACGACAGCACCAGCTTCGGAACTGATTCGACGGTAGGTCGTCAATTTTCCCCCCGCCACCTGAACGTAGCCCGGACTCGGTTCCGCGATCACATGCTCCCGCGAGGCCTGGGCAGTACTCGTCTCTCCAGTGTCCGCCAGGGACCGCAGCCCTGCAAAAGTTGAAAGAGGAGTGAAGTCAGGAACATCCAGATATCGCCTCACATGCTTGACCAGGTAGGCCACGTCCTCTTCCGTCGCCGTGGGGTGACCGGGGTCGCCTGCATAGGGGGTGTCGGTCGTCCCGATGAGAGCATGACCCTGCCAGGGGATGATGTAGAGGACGCGGTCGTCCTCGGTCTCGGGCAGCACCACTGCGCGATCAGAGATTCCTAGCAAGTCCTTTTGCACGACGAGGTGGACGCCTTTGGATGCCACGATCTCGAGCGGTCGCGCTCCGACCAGATTCGGCGGCCGAAACGCTCCTGTCGCCGCCACCACCGTCCTGGCACGAATGCGCACCGCCTGCCCATCAAGCGTGTTGGTGCAAACGATTGAGTATCCCCAAGGCTCTGCGATCAGCTCATCTGCCCGCATCCCCGCCACCGCTACGGTCTGGTATCGCTCCACGGCTGTGCGGATCACGGCCAGCACCATGCGGGCGTCGTCGGTCTGGGCGTCGGAATAGACGAAACCGACCCGCAAACCTTCGTGACGCAATGTGGGTACCAGCGCCAAAACTTCCTCGGGGTGGATGCGTCGAGGTTTGGCGCCAGGCCGGTTTCGCCCGCCGAGGAGGTCGTAAAGGATCAATCCCACCCGCAGCGCCAGCGACGCCCGGCGCCCGCGCGCTGCCCAGTCGGGAGCATCGGCGATGCCGTATTGGCGAAACAGGGGAATCACGAACTCGAGCGGGTGAAACAGGTAGTCAGCGTTCCGCGACAGGACCTGTTGCTCTCTGAGCCCCTCGGCGATCAGTTTGAACTCGAACTGAGGCAGGTAGCGGATGCCGCCATGGAAAAGCTTGGTCGACCTACCGGAGGTGCCGGCGGCGAAGTCTGTCTGCTCGACCAACGCAACCCGGAGGCCGCGCGCCGAGAGATCGAGAGCGACGCCGCACCCGGTGATCCCGCCCCCCACCACCACCACATCGAACAGCTCCTCAGCACCCAACATGGCAAGATGTCCGGAGCGGCTCCAGGCCATTCGTTGAGGTTAGGCCGCCATATCTGAGCCCCCTCCAGGGTTATCATCGCCCCGGTTAGCCAAGGAGCTTTACCCATCTCGTTCCCAGACTGGCTGGCCATGGGCCGGGTGTTGGTAGTCCCGATAATCATGGCCCTCACCCGTTCCCACGACCAGTTTGAAAATGCCTTGGGGTGGGCCGCGGCTCTTTTTGCGCTCGCTGCCCTAACCGATTTTCTCGACGGCTATCTCGCTCGTCTCTGGCACGTCGAGTCGGTGCTCGGAGCGTTTCTCGATACCACCGCCGACAAGTTGTTGGTCACCGGCGCGCTCCTTGCCCTTACGTCGATCGGACGCGTCTCGATTTGGGCGGCGCTTGTCATCATGATGAGAGAGTTCCTGGTGATGGGCCTGCGGGGACTGGTGGCGATCGGAGGAGGGATCGTGAAACCTTCGACCTGGGGAAAGATCAAGGCCACCGCCCAGTACGTTGCTATCGGTCTCGCCTATCTGCGTCTGCCCGAGCCGTGGGGACCGCTGTACCTCGATCAATGGGTCATGTGGATCGCGGTAATCGTCACCATCGCCTCGGCCTGGGGCTACTTCGGAGCCTTCTCGAAAATCGTCGCCAACGCCAGGACTAAGTCGCCGGCGTGACGACCCTCGTCACCGGTGCCACCGGCGTGGTTGGTGGCGCGGTCGTGCGACATCTCATCCGAGAAGGCCACGCCCTCAGGGCTCTGGTGAGACACCGGGCGGTCCCCGGCGTCGAAGCAGTCGAGGGAGACGTCCTCGACTACCGGTCCATGGTGAAAGCCTGCCAGGGCGCCGACCTGGTCTTTCACATCGCCGGTGTGAACCGGATGTGCGATGCGGATCCGAGCCAGATGTTTGCTGTCAATGTCGACGGCACCCGCAACATGGTCCGGGCATGCCGGGCAGCAGGCGTTGGCCGTCTGGTCTACACGTCGTCGGCAGCGACTGTCGGAGAACCGAAGGGCTCGGTCGGCACCGAAGACACCGTCCACCGAGGTTCCTTCAACTCCAACTACGAGCGATCCAAGTACGTGGCCGAACAGGTGTTGGTCACGGAGGCGGGCGATCTTGACTTCGTGATCGTCAACCCGTCCTCAGTGCAAGGTCCGGGCCGGTCGACCGGGACTGGAAAGCTCATCCTCGATGCGGTCAACGGCAGGCTCCCTTTCCTCGTCGACACCAGGCTGTCGATCGTCGACATCGACGACTGCGCCCGCGGACACCTCCTCGCCGCAGAGCGTGGGGCGAGGGGACGCCGGTACATCCTCAACTCCTCTTCGCTCACGATTCGCGAGGCGCTTGCCCTTCTCGGGGAGGTGCTCGGACGGCCCCTACGGACTCGCTATCTGCCTGCTCCGCTCGTGATGGCAGCGGCGGCTCTGGTCTCAGTCCCTTTCCAGATGGGCCGGCGTCGGGCGCCGATCTGTCCGGAAATGGTTCGAACCCTGCGACATGGCCACATTTATGACGGGAGCCGGGCAGGCATGGAACTCGGACTCCAATACACACCGGCTGCAGACACCTTGCGAAACCTGATCGAGTGGGCGGTCGGGCAGGGACTGGTCGTCAGATAGCCAGTTCGGGCCGGACAGCGCGGCGAATGGCCAGCACCGCCATCCCGGCCAACACGGCTGCGACTCCCGCTCCCAGAAAAGCAGGGCCATAGTCTCCCACCTCTTCCCGGATGTAGCCGCCGCCCCAGGCGGCCAGGGCGGCTCCGCCCTGGTGGGCTGCGAAAACCCATCCGTAGACGGTGCCGACGTTTTGACGGCCAAACGTGTCGGCGGCGAGGGCCACGGTTGGGGGCACGGTGGCGATGTAGTCCAGACCGAAAAGGACGGCGAAGGCGGCCAACCCCAGCCGATCGTGTAAAGCAGGTATCAGAAACAACGAGACGCCCCGAAAGCCGTAATAGACAAGAAGCAAACGGCGGGGGTCGATCCGGTCGGTGAGCCAGCCGGAGGCGATGGTCCCGACAAAGTTGAAGGCGCCCATGACTGCCAGGGTGCCGGCGGCCACCGCCTCGGTGAATCCGTGCTCGACGGCATGAGCAATGAAGTGAGTGCCGACGATGCCGTTCGAGGTCAATCCGCAGATCCCAAAGGTGCCGACCAGCAGCCAGAAGTCAGGGCTTCGGATCGCCTTTCCCATCACCCGTGGATCCGGGCGCGGAATCGGCACAGGCTTGTCTCCACCATAAGGAGCCATCCCCAGGGCAGCCGGATCGTTTCGTACGAACAGGGCGACTGGAATCACGGCCACTGCGGCTGCTAGCGCGATCCAGGTAGAGGTGGTCCGCCACCCCTGGTTGATCGTGAGACTGGCTAGCAACGGAAGAAACACAAGTTGACCGGCCGACGTTGCTGCTCCAAACAAGCCGATCACCAAACCGCGGCGCTTGACGAACCATCGGTTGGCAATGGTCGCTCCCAGCACCGAGCCGATCAACCCGGTGCCGACCCCGCTGAGAACGCCAAAGAAGAGGTGGAGGTGGAGGCTGCTGCGGGCGGTGGCGGATAGAGCCATGCCCCCGGCGATGATCGCCATTCCAACCGTGGCAACCCGTCTTGGTCCGAATCGATCGATCAGCCTGCCGGAGAACGGAGCCGACAGGCCATAGAGCAACAACCCGATCGATACAGCAAGAGACACCGTGGAACGCGGGATCCCGAGGTCGTCCTCGATGGGGAGGAGAAAGACACCAGGAGCGGCCCGTACGCCCGCCGACAGAAAGACCGCAGCCCCGGCGGACGCGACCACCAGCCAACCAAAGTGGATCCGCCGCACGTTCTACTCGCCGGCGATCGCGATGACCCGCCCGTCGTTGGTAGTGGCGAACACGGCTCCGTCGACGACCAGCAACTCGTGTCGGATCGGAGAGGAGCCCGTGCGGTATCGCCACGCCTCCTCGCCGGTTTCGGCGTTGATGGCGTAGACGTTCCCGGAGCCAGTGCCGACGTAGATCAGACCGTTGGCAAGGATCGGAGGGGTCGTGATCAGCGTCTCGTCTGTGAAGAACAATACAAAGGGTGTGTTTCCCTCTAGCCACCCGTCGGGAGCCAGGGCGACGCCATGCAAATTCAGCCCCTCCACGTAGTACAAAGCGTCGGGGGTGACGATCGCTCCATCCTCGGTCGGAACCGGGTAGATCGTGTAATCCGGTGGGATACCCCAACAGCCTTCGATCGAATAGGTCAGAACCGAGGCGCCAACGGTGCCCATGAACAGTGTCTCGTCCGTAATCATTGGATTGGTATCGATCTCAAAGCGGGTGTCGACAGGATCGCAAGCTGCCAAGCCGGTGTTGATGTCGACCGCGTGAACCATCCCATCACTGGAAGCCAAGTAAATCGTGTCTCCGTGGAGGGCGGGAGCCGTTTCGAACGGCCCT
>JAICND010000230.1 GCA_025929005.1 Acidimicrobiia bacterium | reverse complement strand
TGACCACACCCACCCACGCGCCTGACGGCCAGCCAGGAGACGTCTCCGGTCTGTGGGCTCGGTTCAAGGCGAGTGGCGACGACAAGGCAAGAGAGGCCTTAATCCTGCAGTACTCGCCTCTGGTGAAGTTCGTGGCCGGTCGTGTGGCGGTGGGTCTTCCGCGCAACGTCGACCAGGCCGATCTCGTGTCCAACGGCGTCTTTGGGCTGATCGACGCGATCGACAAGTTCGAGCCGGAGCGAGGCTTCAAGTTCGAGACCTATGCGATCAACCGGATCAAGGGTTCCATCCTCGATGGTCTGCGTGCGCTCGACTGGGTTCCTCGCTCGGTCCGTTCGCGCGCTCGCGAAATTGAGCGTTCCCTCTCCGAACTCGAGCATCGGCTCCACCGCACACCATCCGACGAGGAGCTCGCCGCGCACATGAGCACCGCGGTCGAGTCGGTTCGATCCACCCTGGCCGAGATGTCCAACCTCGGAATGGTCGCCCTCGATGAATTGGTTGGACCCGACACGTCCACTTCGATGGGCGAGTTCATCGCCGACCCGGGTGGGATCGGCCCCGAAGCCGCGTTTCAGGCGGAAGAGACTCGTCACATACTCTCCGACGCCATCAACCGCCTGCCCGACCGTGAGAGGCTCGTGGTCACCCTCTACTACTTCGAAGGTTTGACCCTGGCCGAGATCGGCGAAGTGCTCGGAGTGACCGAGTCGAGGGTTTGCCAGATTCACGCCAAGTCGGTGCTGTCGCTACGGAACCGAATGGCAGAGCCCACCTTCAGGTAGAATCCCCCCCAACGAAGCACGTCGGTGCATCCCCATGGTCGATGGCATGCCATCGAAAGGGGAGGTCCCCAAGACCGGGTCTTATCGACCCCACCGGCGGAAGAACCAACCAACAAGCAAGGAGATCCAGGTGGCTGTGACCATCAAGCAGCTGCTCGAAGCCGGTGTCCACTTCGGTCATCAGACGCGCCGGTGGAACCCGAAAATGCGTCCCTACATCTACGGGGAGCGCAACGGTATCCACATCATCGATCTACGCCAGACCCTCGAGCAGGTCCAGGCCGCCTGCGCCTTTGTCCGTGACCTGGTCGCAGGCGGAGGCATCGTCCTTTTCGTCGGCACCAAGAAACAAGCGCAAGGACCGGTAGCAGAGGCGGCCCAAGCTGCCGGGATGCCATACGTCAACTTCCGTTGGCTTGGCGGCATGCTCACGAACTTCGCCACCATCCAAAAGCGCATCTTCTACATGAAGGAATTGGAGCGCATGGAGGCCACCGGCGAGATCAACGCCCTGCCCAAACGGGAACGGCTGGCCTTGCGCCGCGAGCTGGCCAAGCTTCAGCAGACCCTTGGGGGCGTGCGGGAACTTGTCAGGGTTCCAGACGCCGTGTTCATCGTCGACGTCAACACAGAGCACACCGCGGTCAAGGAAGCCAAGCGGCTGGGTCTCACGACCCTGGCGCTGGTCGACTCCAACTGCGATCCCGATGACATCGACTTTGTGATCGCGGGCAATGACGATGCCATCAGGGCGGCCAGCGCCGTGGCAGGAGCTTTGGCCGATGCCATCAGAGAAGGCAAGGGTGAACCGGCCCGGTCCGATGCGGATCTCTTCGCCGCCGAGGTGACCGCGGCCACACCCGAAGCGCCAGTGGAGGAAGTGACCGCCCCGGTGGAGGAGGAGGCCTCGGAGGCGGTGGTCGATGGCTGACATCTCCGCCAAGGATGTGCAACGGCTTCGGCAAGCGGCCGGAGTTGGGATGATGGAGGCCAAGAAAGCCCTGGTTGAGACCGATGGGGACTTCGACAAGGCCATGGAGATCCTGCGCGCCCGGGGTCTGATGAAAGTCGAGAAGAGGGCCGCCGAACGCGAGGCGTCCGACGGCACTATCGGTCACTATCTCCACTTCCAGGCCGATCGACCGGTCACCGGAGTCGTGGTCGAATTGGCCTGTGAAACCGACTTCGTTGCCAAGCATGCCGACTTCCGGGAGATGGCGAACGACGTCGCCCTCCACGTCGCCTGGGGAAAGCCCCGCTGGGTTAGACGTGAAGAGGTCGACCAGGGGGTCCTTCAGGAGCAGAAGGATCTATACACCCGGCAGGCCAAAGAGCAAGGCAAACCCGATCACATCGTAGAGAAGATCGTCGAAGGCAAGCTCAACGCTTTCTTCGAGGAGAAGGTGCTCTATGACCAGCGGTTCATCAATGAGCAGAAGTTCGAGGGTACGGTAGGAGCGATGGTCAACCAGCTAGCGGCCCGGATGGGTGAGAACATCTCGGTAAGACGGGTCGCCTGGCTCACGGTGGGAGAGGATCTGACCTGATGGGTCGCCGAGTCCTCCTCAAGCTCAGCGGGGAGGCCTTCGCCGATCCCATCCTCGGATACGGCATCGACCCGGCCACCGTACAGCGCGTCGCTTCCGAGGTGGCCGAGGCCCATCGGGCCGGCAACGAGATCGCCATCGTGGTCGGTGGCGGCAACATTTTCCGGGGCGTCTCCCAGCAGGCCAAAGGCATGGATCCGGCCACGGCCGACTACATGGGGATGCTGGCGACCGTCATCAACGCCCTGGCATTGCGCGATGCTTTGGAACATGCGGGGGTAGGGACCCGGGTGCAAAGCGCTATCACCATGCAGCAGCTGGCGGAGCCCTATATACGACTTCGGGCGATTCGACATCTGGAGAAGGGCCGCGTGGTCGTCTTTGCCGCGGGCACAGGAAACCCGTTCTTCACTACGGACACCACTGCCGCCCTAAGGGCAGTGGAGATGGGAGCGGCGGTGCTCCTTAAGGCCTCCAAGGTCGACGGGATCTACTCGGCGGATCCCGCCCTCGAACCCGGCGCCACCAAGCTTCATGAGTTGAGCTACATGGAATTCATCAACAGGGGACTCCAGGTCATGGACACCACCGCCATTACGATGTGTAGGGAACACGGCGTCCCGATCGTGGTGTTTGACATGACGGTCTCCGGCAACATCGTGAGGGCGGTAATCGGGGACGAGACGATCGGAACCGTGGTTCGCTGAGGAGGAGAGGATGATCGCCGAATCGTTGGCTGACGCACGGCGCAAGATGGAGCACGCCGTGGATCACGTCGCCTCGGAGTTCACGACGGTTCGGACCGGGCGGGCCAATCCGCAGATCCTTCACAGGATCAACATCGACTACTACGGCACCTCCACCCCCCTCCAACAACTCGCCTCGTTCAGTGTCCCCGAGCCGCGTCTGTTGGTCGTCCAACCGTACGACCGCGGCAGCATGGGTGTCATCGAGAAAGCGATCAAGGCGTCCGACCTCGGTCTCAACCCCTCCAACGACGGCGTTGTGATCCGCCTTTCCTTTCCTCCTCTCACCGAGGAGAGACGGCGGGAGTTGATCAAAGTCGTGCGTCACATGGCCGAAGAAGGGCGGGTGGCGGTCCGCAACATCCGCCGCCATGTCAAAGACGACATGGAGGCCCTGCATGGCGAACTCTCCGACGACGACATCCGCCGGGGTGAAAAGGACCTCCAGGACTTGACCGATCGCCATATCCATCGGATCGACGATCTCCTCAGCAACAAAGAGTCCGAACTCTTGGAGGTTTGACGTGTCCGATCTGGAATCGCCGCGTTTGCCGGGAATCGATCCTCCCGAGGGCGCCCGCTATGCCCGTCCGTGGGAGCAACCGCTCGACGAGGCCGACGACGACGAGAGCGCGCCCGAGCCGGCCGATCCTGCTACGAGCGGTCAAACCATCAACGGTTCAGCCACCAATGGAGTCGAGGACCTGATGGACTACGAGGAGGATCCCAACTCGATCTCCGA
>JAICND010000437.1 GCA_025929005.1 Acidimicrobiia bacterium | reverse complement strand
ATGGCGATCTTCACGTATTGCGAAGGCTTGGGGTGGGCGACGTGATGCTCTTCGGCCACCATCACCCTCCTCCGGTGGCGGTGAGGAGGTACACAACCGTGAAGATCACGATCCAGATGATGTCAACGAAGTGCCAATAGAGACCGACCAGCTCGACATTCAGGTGCTGGCGCTCGCTGAGACCCCCCAGTCGCTTGGATAGCCCGAACAACGAAAGAAGCATGATCACGCCTAGAGCCACGTGGGTTCCATGGAAACCGGTGAGCACATAGAAGGCAGAGGCAGCCGGATTGGTTGACAGTGTCATGTCGTGTTCGACGATGAACTCGGTGAACTCGAATACCTGGCCGGCCAGGAAGACCGATCCGAGCATCGCCGTCGCCAGCAGCCAGGTTCGGGTGGCGCCCTGGTCGCGCCGGGAGAGCGCATTGTGAGCCAACACCATCGTGAGCGAACTCATCAGCAGCACGAAGGAGCTCACCGAGGTGAACGGAATGTCATATATCTCCGCCGGCTTGGGGCCCTGCGGGAACTCCCTGCCGAAGTAGAGGAGGTAGTTGGTGATAAGGGCGCCGAAGAACAGAAACTCGGAGCTGAGAAATACCCACATGCCCAACTTGCGGTTCTCAACGCCAGTGGATTCGTGCTCGTCGTGGTGGGCGACCGCGACGTCCTCGGGGGGTGCGGTGGGTTCACTCATCAATGAGCCTCGGCCGGAGAGTGATGCACTTCCTCCAACGGCTCCGCCCCCCAGCCGATCAGGGCCGACAAAGAAAGGAGAGCTCCGAGGACGATCAACGCCTTGCCGATCGCCGAGGTGTGGAAGATGATTCCGTAGCCGATCATCGGGAGACCGGCGGCCATCACGAATGGGAAATAGGTCTGGTTGGGAAGGTGGATCGGCTGCGAAGGATGATTCCCTTCTCGCTCGAGATCCCCAATCAGAGAGTCAGCCTCGGTCCGGCGAAGGGGCCGGCCCTCCTCATCTTCATCGTATTTCTGATGCCAAAAGGCGTCGAGGCTGTGCACGGTCGGAACCTTCGAGAAGTTGTGGACCGGGGTCGGGTTGGGTATGGACCACTCGAGCGTCCGGGCATCCCACGGATCCATGCCCGCAATGGCACCCTTGCGACGCGATCTCACCCAGTTGAAGATGAACACCAACAACCCCAGGGCGATGATAAAAGCGCCGATCGAGACCAGCCGGTTCCAGAACTCCAGGCTCGGGTGGTAGCGCCAGGTCCGACGGATCATCCCTTGCAGACCGAGCCAGTGCATGGGGGCGAAAGTCAAGTTGAAACCAATGAACCACAGCCAGAAGTGGATCTTCCCTAAGCGTTCGTTGAGCATCCTGCCCGCGAACTTCGGGAACCAGTAGTACAGGCCACCGAAGATCCCGAAGATGGCCCCACCAAACAGCACGTAGTGGAAGTGACCCACGATGTAGTAGGTGTCGGTTTGTTGCCAGTCCGAGGGCACGACCGAGTGGGTGACACCGGACAAACCGCCGATCGTGAACATCGTGAGGAAGCCGATGGCGAACAACATCGGCGTCGCCAATCGGAGCTTGCCCAACCACATCGTTCCCAACCAGTTGAAGATCTTCACCCCCGTAGGGACCGCGATGAGCATCGTGGAGATCCCAAAACCAGCCTGCGCCACCGGTGTGATCCCCGAGGCGAACATATGGTGGGCCCACACGCCGAAGCCGAGGAAGGCGATGCCCGCCCCCGCAAATACCACGGCCGCATATCCGAACAAAGGCTTGCGGCTAAAGACCGGGAGGATCTCCGAGACTATGCCCATCGCCGGAAGGATCAGAATGTAGACCTCGGGGTGGCCGAAGAGCCAGAAGAGGTGTTGCCAGAGGATGGGGTCGCCGCCTGCGGTCGCATCGAAGAAGAGCGTGCCGAATTGGCGGTCGAAGGTGACCATGAAGAGGGCGATGGCAATGATCGGTAGCGAGAACAGCAGGAGGAACGCAACGATCAGCGTCATCCAGATGAACACCGGCATTCTCAGCAGCCGCATGCCCTTGGCCCGGAGGTTGAACACCGTCACGATGAAGTTGATGGCGGAAATCAACGAAGGTCGCTTCGTCTTTCCCGGCGACCGAAGAAATCGAGTGATTCCCGCTCCATCTGTAGTCCGTCTTCTTTTGGGCGATTTGATCGCGACCTTCCTCGACGAGAAGAGGAAGTTGAAAGGCGCTGCGACAGCTGCGACATACACCGACCGTCTTCGCCATTTGCTCGCGTTTGTCGAAGTTCCGTCGGTAAAGAAAAAGTGGCCGTACGCT
>JAICND010000204.1 GCA_025929005.1 Acidimicrobiia bacterium | reverse complement strand
GCCACCATGTCTTCCTATCTGATCAAGAGGATCGAACAGACTCCCAACATCACCGTCCTGTACGAGTCGCGGGTCGTCGCAGCCAACGGCGACAACCGGCTGAGGTCGTTGACAATCGACCGTATGGGCGAAAGACGCGAAATCGAAATCTCCGCGGTTTTTGTGCTGATCGGTCAGAAACCCCGCACAGATTGGCTCGGAGGGTCAGTGGGATTGGACGAGAAGGGCTTCATCCTCACTGGTGTCGAGGCGATGGCCGCCCCCGGGGTCCCGCGGTGGCCGCTGTCGCGCCTTCCGTTCCCTCTTGAGACCAATGTGCCCGGTGTGTTCGCGGCCGGTGACGTTCGGGCCGGATCGATCAAACGGGTCGCCTCGGCGACAGGAGAGGGGTCGATGGCGGTGCGGTTCATTCATCAACATCTGGAAACATTGTGAGCCCATTCGAGATCCTCTCGGAGGTCCCCTACTTCTCTGACTTGCCCGAGGAGGAGTTAGTGAGTCTCTGTCGAGCGGCCGAGATCGTTGATGTGGCCGAGGGGGAGGTGGTCCTACGCGAAGGCGACCAACCTGACGCGGTGTTGGTCATCGCCGACGGGACTTTCGAGGCATACAGGAAATCGCCCGAGTCGGAGCTCATCATCGGTCTGGCGGGTCGGGGCGAGGTGCTGGGGGAGATGTCGCTGCTGGAGGGACGGCTGGCGTCGGCGTCGTTGCGGGCCCTGTCCCCGGCGAGTTTGGTACGGGTGCCCGGGGAGAGATTCCAGCGCCTCCTGACTCACAACGACTTCCTTCGCGGCATGCTCCTGACCGTCATCAAACGCATGCGGCAGCGTGAAGGAGCCCTCGTCGAGTACAAGAAACTCGCAGCCCTTGGCACGATGGCTGCCGGTCTTCTGCACGAAGTGAACAACCCCGCCGCGGCAATCAAGCGATCAGCGGCCGGGCTGGTCGAGGCCTCAGAGTCTCTGGTCGAACGAAAGACGGTCGAGGGCCTGACGCCGCTGCAACGTGCAGACCGTGAAGATGAGCTCTCTGCGTATGTCGAGGAGCTGGGGTTGGACCACGCATCTGATCTTGCGTCTTCGGTCGTGAAGGCTGGGTGGGATCGGGCCGCATTGGAGGGAGCCGGGGACGGCAACAATTCGGAAGTCGTCCGGGTAGTTCGATTGATACATGCCCGTCAGCTCGCAGAAGAGGTGGCGATGGCGGCCGGTCGCCTCTCCGATCTCGTGGGGGCAGTGAAGAGCTGGGTCTATCTCGACCAGGGAACCATCCAGAGCGTTGACCTGAACGTTGCGCTGGATCAAACCATGGCACTGCTGCGTCACAAACTCAGCGGCATCACCGTGGATCTCGATCTCGACCCCAACCTCCCGTCCATCGAAGCGCGGGGGGCGGAGCTCAATCAGGTTCTCACCAACATCATCGACAACGCCATCCAGGCCGCCAAAGCCGTTGTCAAAGTCAAGACCTTCGTTGATGGCGAGCATGTGGTCTGTCAGATCACTGACGATGGGCCGGGAATCCCTGATGAGGCACTCGACCACATCTGGGAACCGTTCTTCACCACCAAGCCGCCCGGTCAAGGGACCGGTCTAGGTCTCTCGATCTCGCGCCGAATCGTTGAGTCCCATCGGGGCCGGCTCGAAGTGAGCTCGGTCCCCGGCGCTACCTCGTTTACGGTTCGACTCCCGATGTAGCCTGCCCGGGGATCGAATGCCAGAGCTGCCAACCGGGATCGTCACCTTCCTCTTCACCGACATCGAGGGCTCCACCCGTCTTCTGCAACGACTCGGTGACGACTACACCGGGGTCCTCGGCATCCACTCACGAATCCTCAGGGAAGCCATCGCCGAGGCCGGCGGGACGGTGGTGTCCACCGAGGGCGACTCCTTCTTTGCAGTGTTCGTCGAGCCTCGTTGGGCTCTGCAGGCAGCCGTCGAGGCTCAGCGTCAGCTCGCCCGCGAGCCGTGGGCTGAGCAAGCTGTCGTGCGGGTGAGGATGGGCGTGCACACCGGTGCCGGTAACCGCGGCGGCGACAACTACGCCGGGCTCGATGTCCACCGGGCAGCGCGCATCAGTGCCACCGGACACGGTGGCCAGATAGTGGTCTCCCAGGCGACCGCCCTTCTCGTGGGGTCCTCGCTGCCCTCCGGGGTGACCCTTCGCCAGCTCGGCAACTTTCACCTCAAGGACATCGAGCAAACCGAGCCTCTCTATCAACTCGTGATTGCAGGGCTTCAAGAGAACTTCCCACCTTTGCGGACGCTCGACACGGTCCCGAACAACCTCCCGGTGCAACTCACATCGTTCGTCGGCCGGCGCGAGGTCGAAGGAGTTGCTGCAGCACTGGCGTCGTCTCGACTGTTGACGCTCACCGGTCCTGGTGGGACCGGCAAGACCCGGTTGTCCTTGCAGGTAGCGGCCGAGCTCACCGGCTCATTTGCCGACGGGGTCTGGTTTGTGCCTCTTGCCGCCATCACCGATCCAGATCTCGTCACTCCGACGGTCACGTCGATTCTCGGTCTGCAGCCCTCCAACGAGGAGCCTGACCGCAGGCTTACCGAGTATCTCAAAGGCAAAGAGATCCTGATGGTCTTGGACAACCTCGAACAGGTCCTGGGGGCCGGCGAACGCATCAAGATCTGGCTCCAGGGTGCTCCCGGGCTCAAGATCCTCGCCTCCTCTCGCATCCCACTGCGGATTTCGGGTGAACAGGAGTACCCGGTTCCTCCGCTGCTCTTGCCGGATCGCGACGTAATCACGACTCCTGAGGCCTTGGCCAACTACGAGTCGGTGGCCCTCTTCGTTGACCGGGCCCGGGCGTCCCGGCCCGACTTCGAGCTAACCGTTGAGAATGCCGATCAGGTGGCTGCCGTCGTGTCGCGGCTCGACGGTCTTCCCCTGGCGATCGAATTGGCCGCGGCGAGGATCAAGGTTCTCACTCCCGCCGCCATCCTGGAGCGGCTCGGATCCCGGCTGTCACTGCTCACCGGCGGTGCCCGCGACCTGCCCGAACGACAGCGAACTCTCCGCGGAGCGATCGAATGGAGCTACGGCTTGCTCGATGCCGACCACCAGAAGCTCTTCAACTGCCTGGGGGTCTTTGCAGGAAGTTTCGCCCTCACCCAGTGCGAAGCGATCTGCGGCCCTGATGTTGCACTCGATGTCCTGGACGGTGTGGCCACGTTGGCGGATCACAGCCTGGTCAAGATCGTGTCGTCCAGCGATGAGCCGCGGTTCACAATGCTGGAGACGATCAGAGAGCTGGCCCAGGAGCATCTGAGCTCCGCCCCTGTTGACAACGAGCTTCGGTCTCGACACGCCAGCGTCTACGCAGCGTTGGTCCAGGAGGGAGCACGCCACTTCACCAGGTCCGATAGCCGCCGGTGGCTCGACCGGATCGAGGTCGACCATGACAATGTGCGGGCTGCTCTCAACTGGGCCATCGGCCGCGGCGATGCGGATCTTGCCTTCTCCCTCTGTTTCGCCCTCTGGCGTTTTTGGCAGATGCGGGGCTGGCTGCACGAGGGAAGGCGGCTGGTCGAGAAGGCGCTGACCCTCGAAGGTGGTTCGATCACCGGACGACGCGATGCGCTTGAGGCCGCCGGGGGGCTGGCGTACTGGCAAGCCGACAGCAAGGCGACCCTCGATTTCTACGCCGGAGCCCTCGACCTTGCCCGACAGACAGACGATGCGGCTCGCCTGGCGGATGCCCTTTACAACTATTCGGTGCCGCTCACGTTTTATGACGATCCCGAGTCCGCCCGCATGCATGCCGAGGAGGTGCTGAACATCGGCCGTAATTTGGGCGACCGCGAGCGGCTGGGTACCTACACCTGGGGTATCGGATCAGTTCACTATTTCAGCGGCGAATACGACGAGGCCCTGACCCGGTACATGGAGGCCGCTCGCCATTTGGAGGAAACCGGCGCTGTCTTCCAGATCGGGTGGACCGAGTACATGATCGGCACCGTTCTAATCCGCCTCGGTCGCACCGCCGAGTCCGAACCCCATCTTCGCCGAGGACTGATGATCTTCGCCGATGCAGGGGACATGTCGGCGTTCGCGCTCCATGTCCGCGATTTCGCCGAGCTTGCGATTCTGCAGGGTGATCATGAGAAAGCGTTGCGGTTGGCCGGAGCCGCCGCTGGCCTCCAGGACGTCTCCGAAACTCGCATGCTTGACTTC
>JAICND010000511.1 GCA_025929005.1 Acidimicrobiia bacterium | reverse complement strand
TGGGCAAGGGACCCTGCTGTGCTCGATCACGCCACTTCCAGGGGTGCCCAGGCCAGCAGGAGACGCTTCTTCCCCTGGGTGTCGAATATCACCTCGGCCTCGGCGCGGTCCCCCTCACCTATCACCTCCCGGACCGTCCCCAACCCCCACTTGTCGTGACGAACCCGGTCCCCGGGAGCGATCTGGCCCGCGGCCACCGTGGCGCGCGGCCCGCTGGCAGCGGCTCGATCGGCAGGCCGGTTCCTCTGCCGCTTCGGGGCCTTTTCCATCAGACCCTCCGGGATTTCCTGGAGGAAACGGGATGGAGGGTTGTAGTTGGAGCCGCCGAACAGCATCCTCTGCCATGCCGAGGTGAGATAGAGCTTGTCCTGGGCTCGGGTGATGCCGACATAGGCGAGACGGCGCTCCTCCTCGAGCTCCTCGGGATCCCCGAGCGAGCGCATGTGGGGGAACACACCGTCCTCCATCCCCACGATGAACACCGCGGGGAACTCGAGACCCTTGGCGGTGTGAAGTGTCATCAGAGTGGTGGCCCCCGCGCCCTCGTCCCACTCGTCGATGTCGGCCACCAGAGCCGTCGACTCCAAGAAGACTTCGAGCTTTCTCAGGTTGTCGAGACTGTCGAATGGTTCGTCCCCGATGATGGCTCCCTCGTTCGACGTCTCGAACTCCGCAGCCACTCCTGCCAGCTCTCGCAGGTTCTCGACGCGTCCCATGGCGTCGACCGTGCGCTCGGACTCGTAGCCGGCCACCATCCCTGTGTCTTCTAGGACTGCCTTGATCGCGGCTTCGACACCGTGGTCTTCGGCCTTCTCCCGAATCGCGTCGATGAGGGCAATGAACTCGAGGACCGCGCTCTGGGCCCTGCCGTTCAGCTGGGGCACTTCGGCTGCGCGGCGCAAAGCTTCGAAGAACGTGATCCGCTGGCCCTGGGTGAACCGATCGAGATGGGCCACGGTGGTGTTGCCGATCCCCCGTCGCGGCTCGTTGATGATCCGCTTCACCGAGACCTCATCGTCGGGGTTGACGAGGATCTTCAGATACGCGACTGCGTCTTTGACCTCCTTGCGATCGTAGAACTTGACCGAGCCCACTACCGAGTAAGGGATTCCCCGTCTCACGAAGACGTCCTCGATGACACGAGACATCGCGTTTGTCCGGTAGAACACTGCGACGTCGGCGAGGTTGTAGCCCCCCTGTTGCAGCTTCTCGACCTCGTCGACTATGAAGCCTGCCTCGTCGTGCTCGTCCTCGGCCTCGAACCTGACGATCGGGACACCGATGCCCTTATCAGACCACAGGTGCTTGGGGGTCCTCTTCGTGTTGTTGGCTATCACGGAGTTGGCGGCGTCGAGGATCGTCTCGGTGGATCGGTAGTTCTGATCGAGGACTATCACCCTTGCGTCCGGATAGTCCTTCTCGAAGTCCCGGATGTTGCGGATGTCGGCTCCTCGAAACTTGTAGATCGACTGATCGGAGTCGCCGACGACGCACAGATTTCGATGAGCCGCGGTGAGCTGTTTCACCAACATGTACTGGGCCCGGTTGGTGTCCTGGTACTCGTCGACCAGCACGTAGCGAAAACGCTGCTGATAGTGGGAGAGAACGTCGGGGAAGGCGGCGAAGAGTTCGACGGTGACCATCAGGAGATCGTCGAAATCCATCGCCGAGGCCTC
>JAICND010000228.1 GCA_025929005.1 Acidimicrobiia bacterium | reverse complement strand
CTTCGAGCCACCCGTCTACTGCTACCACCAGATCGTCCATAACGAATGGGTGGTTCGGGCCTTCGAACGGGTCGGAGTCGTCTTCGTCGACGATGTCGCTGACGTCCCGGAGGGGGCACCGCTGATGTTGTCGGCCCATGGCTCCGGTCCCGACGTGATCAGCATGGCTGCCAACCGGGCGGCAGTGGTGATCGATGCCGTATGCCCGCTCGTGACCAAGGTGCACCACGAGGTGAAGCGGATGGCCGATCGTGGCTATGACATCATTTATGTCGGTCACCGTGGCCACGACGAAGCACTCGGCACTCTCGCCGAGGCCCCCGGCGCGATGACTCTGGTCGAACCGGAGACTGGGCTCGACGCCTTTGCCCCGGCCGACCCCGAACGCGTGGCGCTTCTTGCCCAAACCACCCTCGGGATGCACGAGTGGAAGGAGGTGCTCGATCAAGCCCGCACTCGCTTCCCGCAGGTGGCCACTTCGCGCAAGAGCGACCTCTGTTACGCCACCACCAACCGCCAGGAGGCGGTGGAACAACTCGCCAAGGAATGCGACCTCATCCTCGTAGTGGGCTCGGAGAACTCGTCCAATACACAGGCTCTGGTCAGAGTTGCCCGCGAAAACGGTGCCGCTGCCTACCGGATCGATTCCGCCCACAACATTCGTCCGGAATGGCTCACCGACTCCGCGGTGGTCGGACTCACCGCAGGCGCCTCGGCCCCCGATCATCTGGTCACGGAAGTGATCGATCGACTGGCTCCGACCCTCGGATTCGAATTGGCCAAGGTGACCGAAGAGGAGGAGTACTTCCCTCTTCCTCCCCAGCTGCGCAACTTCGTAGCCGTGCTCCAGGCTCTGGTGGAGGCCGGCTATACGGCCAGACCCGGAGGTGAGGGATGGCTCGAACGCGATCGATCCTGGACAGCAACAGAGGCGCTTTCTCTGGTCGCCCAAGACTCGGGCCTATGACCGGAGTGCGCCCGATCGTGGCGGTGGTCGGCCGCCCCAACGTCGGCAAATCATCTCTCGTCAATCGGATCGTTGGCAGCCGCCAGGCCGTGGTTGAGGAGATGCCGGGGGTTACCCGTGATCGACGCAATTTTGATGCAGAGTGGGTGGGACGCGATTTCATCCTTGTGGATACTGGAGGTTGGGAGTCCGATGCCGCCGAGGGCATCGGGGCTGCAGTTCGTGCCCAGGCCGAGGCCGCCCTCTCGGGCGCTGACGTTGTCGTCTGGGTGGTAGACGCGACCACAGGCATCACCGATGACGACGAAGGGGTGGCGCGGCTCTTGCGTCGGAGTGCAGTGCCTGTGGTTTTGGCTGCCAACAAAGTTGATGATGTGGGCCGGGAACCAGCTGCCGCGGAGCTGTGGAGCATCGGACTGGGAGAGCCCGTGCCGGTCTCGGCGGTGCACGGGAGAGGCGTGGGCGACCTGCTCGATCGCATCGTTAGCCACTTCCCTCCGAGTGCTGAGGACAGCGAGCAGGAAGACTTGCCCAGGTTGGCGCTGGTGGGGCGCCCCAATGTCGGCAAGTCGACGCTGCTCAACCGGCTAGTGGGGGAGCAGCGGGTAATTGTCTCTTCGACGCCAGGAACAACCCGCGATCCGATCGACGCTGAGGGGGAGATCGATGGGCGCAAGTACGTGCTGGTCGATACGGCTGGGATCCGACGGCGGGCTCAGATTGGGGAGTCGGCGGACGTCTTTGCAGTCGATCGGGCTCGACGGGTCCTGACCGAGGCGGACCTGGCGGTGGTTCTCATCGACGGGCTCGAAGGGGTGACCCACCAGGACCAGCGGATTCTCGACGAGGTCGTCGCGGCCGGGGTTGCCCTGGTCATCGTCTTTAACAAGTGGGACAAAGAACTCAGCACCGATCAAAGGGAGGTGACTGAGCGGAGCATCGAGGACCGTCTCGACTTTGTCGATTGGGCGCCGGCCATGCGCGCTTCGGCTCTGACCGGTGCCCGGCTGCACCGGCTCGGCAAAATGATCGAACAGGCTTTGGAGTCGAGGGGTCGGCGGATCGGCACAGGTGAGCTGAACCGGATGATCGAACGATGGACAGCGGCCCACCCACCGCCGGTGCGGAAGGGGCGCCGGGCCAAGATTCACTATGTAGTCCAGGCGGGGACAGCGCCCCCGACTTTTGTTTTGTTCACATCTGGCGGCGAGTTGGGCGACGACTATGTCCGTTATCTCGAGAACAAGCTTCGGGAAGAAGTCGACTTCACAGGCACGCCTATCCGGATCGTGACCCGCAAGCGCGAGAGACGGTGAGCGAACAATCGCCCTTCCTCCCCGAAAAGGACTCGGCTGCCCCTGAACCGAGTCCCTGGGGGTTTCGGATCGCCCTGTTCCTGACCGCCATCTATCTGCTCTATAGGTTGGGCCAGGGAGTCATCTGGCTGATCGACCGATTCTGACCCCTCTAGGGGACACTCGTCTCCGGGGGCGGGTCCTCAAAAGTGAGTTCAGTGCCTGGTCCCCGAACCACTCCGTGGAGAGGGGCGATCCGACCGGGGGCGGTGACTCCGAAACCAAACGCATCGGTATCGGATAGGCGGCCAGTCTCCGCCACATGGCCGATGGCGACAACTGAGTTGCCACCGCGTAACTCGACATCGACCAGACGCGAGGTCAGGGGGATGGCACCACCGGCTGCTACGAGATCGCCTCTCCCAAACGGACAGAACACAACCTCCGATCCGTCCTCCAGGACGCCGAATGCCTGGGTGGTCCGTGAAGGGAGACCTCCCGTCACGACAGCTACCGAGTCAGACGCTGCGAAGTACCAGAAGCTTTCAGATACCTCGACCGCTCCCATGTCTACACCCCCGATGTCGACTGCGAGCATCGTTAAGTCAGATTGAGCCTCGGTCGAGATTCGCCAGGTTTCATCCAACAGGGTCCCGGATATGGTGTTTTCGTCACCTGCCTCACAGTTGGCGATTGAGAAGGTTGAGGTGGCACTTGAGCATGCGGCGGCGAGTACCAGGGCCAAGGTAACAGTGACGCGGCCGCGAGTCACTCCGCGGAGCGGCGGATCACCACGTCGTCCACCCTCCGTTGGAACTCCGGGAATCGTTCCGCCGTCTCCCGGAAGTCCCACGACATCAACGCCGCCAGTCGCATCGGGGCGACGGCGACAACATCGGCGTTGCGCCGCAGGTCCTGGAGCAGCGCCATCTCTCCGAAAACGTCGCCGGGCCCGAGAGTTGCCACTAGATCGCCTTCCTGGCTGACTGCAGCCGTGCCTTCCAAAATCATGAAGAAGTGATAGGCGTAGTCCCCGGCTTTGACGATGTGGCCGCCGATCGGCACTGATACTTCTTGTATCCGGTCGGCGAGGAATTCGCGGACCTTCGGGTCAAGGCCCTGGAGCAGAGGAATCGAGTCCAATCGCATCTTCGGAATGATGGCAGCAAGTGAGGGGCAGCCGCCTAAGGGAACTGCCCGGGATTGGTGACCCCCAATCATCCCGGGCAGTTCGCTTGTTACCCGCTCGTTCGGATTTCGGGTGCCCCTTCGTCGGCGACACCTCCGAGTACGTAATCGCTGAACCCGTCTCAAGGGTTACGCTCTCCCTCAAGAGGTTCCCTCACGGTGGAATCTGAACCGTCCTGTTCTCAACCGCCCTCGGCCCTAGGGGAGTGGATTGATGCCACCAGTCGTGGGGGCACTCAGATGCGTGGAAGGGACCGATGATGAAGCTCGGCCAAATGTTGAGCATGCAGAGCAAGACGCTGCCGAAGCACGTGGCGCAGGAACTTGCCAATCTGCAAATGCGGGCGCCGGGGATGCACGCAACGCTGGCGCGAGCGCAGTTCAAGGG
>JAICND010000155.1 GCA_025929005.1 Acidimicrobiia bacterium | reverse complement strand
GATCGCTACCTACTTGAGCTGTTCTGGGGTCCCACTCTCTCCTTCAAAGATTACGCGCTCGCGGTCCTCGGTCGATTGTTCGAGCGTCTCCTTCAGGATGCCCGTCGCCGGATCGTGATTCTCGGTGCCACCTCTGGCGACACCGGATCAGCCGCCATCGAAGCCTGTCGAGGGCGCGCCAACCTTGAAGTAGTGATTCTCTACCCCCATGGGCGGATCACGGAGGTGCAGCGGCGCCAGATGACCACTGTTACCGAGGAGAACGTCGTCGCCGTTTCGATAG
Organism: Acidimicrobiia bacterium; assembly: GCA_025929005.1. GTDB lineage: Bacteria > Actinomycetota > Acidimicrobiia > Spongiisociales > ZC4RG35 > JAICND01. The sequence goes on along the minus strand of JAICND010000155.1, from coordinate 4,652 downwards.
CCGGAACCTTTGACGACTGTCAGGCTCTCGTGAAGCAAGCGTTCGCGGATCCCGACCTCGGAGTCGACCTGGCGGCAGTAAATTCGATCAACTGGACCCGGATCGCCGTCCAGGCCGCCTACTACCTGTCAGCTGCGGAACAGATCGGTCGTGAAAGGCTGGCCTTTGCGGTCCCCACCGGGAATTTTGGCAATGTCCTGGCTGGATATGTCGCCCAGCGAATGGGAGCCCCGATCGAACGGCTGATTGTTGCCAACAATCGCAATCATGGGCTGTCCGATCTGGTCACAACCGGCACGCTCACGTTGGAGGAGCCGATTCCAACGCTGGCACCGGCCATGGACATCCAGATCCCATCCAACCTCGAGCGCTACCTGTTCGAACTGACAGAAGGCGACACGGATCGGGTCCGCGCCTGGCAGAGACAAATCAGTGAAACGCGTCGTCTCAGCCTGACCGCTTCCGAACGGGGGCGGATGCAGCAGCTGCTGGCAGCCGATTGGCTGCGCGACGACGAAGTCATCGACGCCATGCAGGAGGCTCACACCACGTCCGGGATGATCCTTGACCCTCACACGGCGATCGCCTGGAGGGTCGGAAGCCGTCTGTGTCCAGCGGGAGCCTCCCTGGTGACTGTTGCCACCGCCCACCCGGCCAAGTTCGCGGGTGCGGTGCTGGAGGCGACTGGCCTGACCCCGGAGCTACCTGCCGATCTGGCAGATCTCGCGGAACGAAACGAGCGCATCGTCAACCTTCCCAACGACTACCGGGCCCTCGTCCAGTTCTTACAATCCCGTTGAACCCGGTCCGTGGAGCAGTGATCTTGGCATCTAGCGCCGGAGTGCTACTATTCGATCACCGCTCGGCTTTCCCGGACCTCCGGCTGCCCTGTCCTCGGACGATGAGCCCGGTCCACCTCTCGGAAGACACACGAGTTGTTTGATCCGAACCGCCGGGCTTCCGTCTGGGCCTTTCTATCGAGTGAGTAAATGAGCACCAGAACGCAACTGCAGAACAAATCCATTGCCGAACTGCGCGAAATCGCCGAAGCAGTCGGAGTTCCCTCCGATGGGCTCCAGAAGTCCAAATTGATCAGTGCCTTGATGGCCGCCGGTGGCATGTCCGAAGGCGGCGAGGAGGAAAACATGGTCGATCTCCCGATAGCCACTAGCCGATCCGACGACGGCCGAACCGACGGTTCGCGGCCCGATTCCGATGCTCCCGACGATCTCATCACCGATGAGACCGAAGCAGCTGTTGAGTCAGAGGGCGATGTCGGCGAGGCTGGCGACGATGGTGAGCCTTATGGCGAGGGGGATCGTGATGACTTCCGAGGCAACCGTCGCCGTCGCCGGCGTAGGGGAGGAGGGCCCGGCGGCCAGCGCTCTGACTACGGCGGCTATGAGCCGATCCCCGAAGGCGACCTAGAGGTTCGCCAGGGCTATCTGGACGTTCTCCCCGAGGGCTACGGGTTCCTCCGGGTGACCGGATACTTGCCAGGCGACAAAGATGTGTACGTCTCGGCAGGCCAGGTCCGCAAGTTCGGGCTGCGCAAGGCCGACCTCGTGGCCGGACCCATCCGACCGGCTCGGGCCCAGGAGAAGTTTCCTGCCCTGATCCGGATAGACACCGTCAACGGAATGTCCTCCGACGAAGCCATGCGGCGGCCCCGTTTCGACCAGCTCACCCCGTTGTTTCCCGATCAGCGTCTCCGTCTCGAGATCGAGGGGAAAGGCAACGGAGTATTGACCCGGATCATCGACCTCATAGCTCCGATCGGTAAGGGTCAACGCGGCTTGATCGTGTCACCGCCCAAAGCCGGCAAGACCACGGTTCTGCAAGAGATCGCCCAGGCGATCACCGTCAACAACCCGGAGTGTTATTTGATGGTGGTTCTGGTCGACGAGCGCCCGGAGGAAGTCACCGACATGCAGCGGTCGGTCAAGGGTGAAGTCATCTACTCCACATTCGATCGGCCCGCTGAAGAGTCGATTCAGGTCTCGGACCTAGCCATCGAACGGGCCAAGCGATTGGTCGAGATGGGGACCGATGTTGTCATCCTCCTTGACTCCATCACCAGGCTCGCTCGAGCCCACAACCTTGCCACTCCCGCCTCGGGAAGGATTCTCTCCGGTGGTGTCGATTCCACCGCCTTGTATCCCCCCAAGCGTTTCTTTGGAGCGGCTCGCAACATCGAAGAAGGGGGATCCTTGACCATCCTCGGAACGGCCCTGGTCGAGACAGGGTCCAAGATGGATGAAGTCATATTCGAGGAGTTCAAGGGGACGGGGAATATGGAGTTGCGACTCGATCGCAAGCTGGCCGACAAGCGGATCTACCCGGCCATCGACATCGAGTCTTCCGGCACCCGTAAAGAGGAGCTGCTTTTCGACCGGAAAGAGCTGGTCCAGGTTTGGAAACTGCGCAGGGTCCTGCTGGCGTTGGAATCAGGAGCGGCCCTCGAGTTGTTGATCGATCGACTGAAGAATGCCAACTCCAATGAGGAGTTCCTGGCTGAGGTCGCCAAGTCCGGCAACTAACGGGAGACGAAGACGCCATGAAGACCGAAATCCATCCGACCTACGAAGAGACCAAAGTGGTCTGCTCGTGTGGAAACACCTTTGTCACCCGCTCCACCAAGCCGGGCGAACTCCACGTGGAGTTGTGCAACGAGTGCCACCCGTTCTTTACTGGACGTCAGAAGCTGGTCGACTCGGGCGGACGGGTCGAGAAGTTCCAGCGCCGGTACGCCAAGTCCCAATATGGGGGACGCAAAGGTTCAGGCGGCGAGACAGCCGGTTAGATACACGATTGCTGCCTCTTCCATACTGATGACCGCACCAGCCTCCCCCAAGGCGCAGCTTTCGGTGGGCGGTCAAGCTGTTATCGAAGGCGTCATGATGCGAGCACCCAATGCCTGGGCGGTGGCTGTTCGGCAATCCGATGGGGCGATAGTCGCCATGCGCAAGCCATTGCCGAGACTGTCTTCCCGCTCACGCTGGGCCAAGGTCCCTCTGGTGCGGGGAGTGCTGGTACTTGGCGAATCATTGACCCTTGGCTTCCGCGCCCTCTCCTGGTCGGCCCAAAAGGCAGCCGGGGAAGAAGAGGAGCAACTGAGCAAGCGGGAAATCGCTGGCTCGATGTCAGTGGCGCTTCTGTTCTTTGCCGCCTTGTTCATCATCGCCCCGGCGGCTGCCGCCCGGGTGCTAACCACGAACAGGTCCTTTGGCTATGCGGCCCTGGAAGGGGTCATCCAGCTGGTGATCTTCATCGGCTATCTGTGGCTGCTGGGCCGGTCGAAGGAGATAAGCCGGGTTTTCTCCTATCACGGTGCGGAACACATGGCGATCCACGCCTACGAGGCGGGGGATCCGCTGGCAGCCGATCGGGTTTCCAAGTACCCGCCCGAACATCCTCGATGTGGCACCAGTTTTCTGCTACTGGTCATGGTGCTGGCCATTCTGATTTTCGGGTTGTTCGGCCGGCTGCCCTGGCCCCTTTTGATCGGAAGCCGTTTGATTGGCATACCGATAATCGCCGGTCTCTCTTACGAGGTCCTCAAGTTCTCGGGGGCCCACCGCGACAACCTGTTTGGTCGCTTCATGGCCGCCCCCGGTCTCTGGCTGCAGAAGCTGACCACCCGTGTACCCGACGAGCCCCAGATCGAAGTGGCGGTCGCCAGCCTGCTTTCGTCCCTCGAGGAGCACGAGGTGGCGGAAGTGCTCTTGAGAGGGCCGGTACCCGAGTCGGCACTGGCTGCCCGCGCCCGTTAGCTTCGGCACGAGGGCATTGAGATGGATACCGGACTGATCGCGCGGCTCGAGGAGATGGCAAGGACCCTCCGGTCGGTGGAGGAGGACCTGGCCGCGTCCTATGCGGATCGGAATCGCATGACCGAGCTCAGCAAGCGTCACTCCGAACTTGGCTCGATCGTCGATCTGTTTGAGCGGTGGAAAGCGGCCCGCGACGAGATGCTCGAAGCGCAGAGCCTGGCCGCCGCCGACCCAGAGCTAGCTCACGATCTCCACAAACTGGCCGACGAGAAGCGAGTCGAGGCAGACGCCATCGAGGAAGAATTGAAGACGGCGCTGGCCCCTCGCGACCCCAACGACGACAAGGATGTGATCCTCGAGATCCGCGCTGCGGCGGGAGGCGACGAGGCTGCCATATGGGCCGGGGATTTGCTCCGCATGTACCAGAGGTACGCCGATCGTCATCGCTTCAAGATGGAGCAATTGGGGAGTTCGGAATCAGACGCCGGAGGCTTTGACCAGGTGACCGTGGCGGTCAAGGGGAAAGGCGCCTTCTCTCGCTTCAAGTACGAGGGTGGCGGACACCGCGTGCAAAGGGTTCCCAAGACCGAAGCGTCCGGTCGCATCCACACCTCTATTGCCACTGTGGCGGTGTTGCCGGAGGCGGATGAGGTGGACATCGAGATCGACCCGGCCGATGTGCGAGTGGACGTCTACCGATCCCAGGGGCCGGGTGGTCAGTCGGTCAACACCACCGACTCGGCGGTGCGATTGACCTACATACCAACCGGAGAAGTCGTCACGTGTCAGGACGAAAAGAGCCAACTTCAGAACAAAGAAAAGGCCTTTCGGGTCTTGCGGGCACGCCTCTATCAGCGGAGGCTTGAACAACAGCAGTCT
>JAICND010000091.1 GCA_025929005.1 Acidimicrobiia bacterium | reverse complement strand
TGATCCTTTGATTCGCCGGGACATGCAGGACGAGTTGATCCGCCTCCAGGAGAGCCTCCAGCGGACCATCGTTTTCATCACTCACGACTTCGCCGAGGCGATCAAGCTCGGAGATCGGATCGCGATCATGAAAGACGGTGTGTTTGATCAGGTGGGAACTGCGGCCGAGTTGATCACGAGCCCTGAGACCGATTATGTGAAGGAGTTCACTAAGGACATTCCCAAGACGAAGGTACTGACCGCCGCCGCGGTGACCACGCCCGGGTCCTCGGTAGGGGGTTCTCATCGAGTGCATCTCGAGGACACGATCGAACGGGTGCTACCTCACCTCCTTAGCGACTCCAATCCGGTGGGCGTGGACAATGCCAGTGGGGAGGCGGTGGGGATTGTCGATCGGAAGGCCGTCGCCCACGTGTTAGAGGACGAGGAATGACCGAAGCCGTCAAGGCACCCCCTCGCCTGGCCGTCCGGCGCCTCGACCGGACCGTGATTTCCTGGCTTGTTCTCGGGGTGGGGGTTATCGGTCTGCAGCTTCTCTTCTCCGGTCGCGAATTCCCAGCTATTTGGGACAACGTCATCTCCGGGCCGATCGACGAATTCGAGGCGTGGGCTCGAGCCAACCGACAAACCCACCCGATCTTCACCGGCTTCTTTCAACCAGTGACGGCCGCGGTCAATTGGGGTCTGACGACGATTGAGGACATTCTGCTCTGGTTGCCCTGGTTCGTTCTCCCCATCGCTGTGTTTGCGATCACCGCGCGTAACGGAAACTGGCGCTCGGGTCTCATCGCGGGACTTGCCATGGTCTATCCCGGCCTTGTCGGCCTTTGGGAGCCGACAATCGAGACGCTGGCGTTGATGGGAGTGTCGGTAATGATCGCGGTCGGGATCGGGGTCCCGTTGGGAGTGCTGGCGGCGTTCCGTTTCCGATTCGAACAGGCTTTGCGTCCATTGCTCGACGCCATGCAGACGATTCCCGCACCGGTCTATTTCATCCCGATGCTGCTCTTCTTTGGCGTCGGCAAGGTCCCTGCCGCGATCGCCACCGTGATCTACGCCCTGCCTCCAGTGGTGCGGCTCACAGCGTTGGGGATCAACAAGGTTCCGGTAGCCGCGGTGGAAGCAGCACGAGTCTTCGGATCGACCAATCGCCAGACCCTGATCAAGGTGCAGGCTCCGATGGCACTGCCCACGATCATGACCGGTGTCAATCAGACGATCATGATGGCTCTCGGGATCGTCGTCCTCGCCACTCTGCTGGCAGCTGGCGGGTTGGGTCAGGAAGTGATGGACACACTGCGACTCCGCCGACCCGGACGGGGGGTGGCGGCAGGTCTGGCGATCGTGGCCGTGGCGATAGTGCTCGATCGAGTCAGCCGATCACTGGCTGAGCGTGACCGGACCAAACAGATCGACAAACGCTGGATCCTTGGTGGGCTGGCCGTCATCGGTGGACTCGTCGTCCTGGGACGCTCAGCGGGGGCGGTTGAATTTCCGACGGTGTGGGGCGTAAGGATCCTCGACCCCCTCGATGCCGTCGTTGTGTGGGCGCGGGACAATCTCTCTTTTCTGACCCGCCCATTGAACGACTTTATCGTGGCCGACATTCTGATTCCGTTGCGCGACCTTCTGGTCGGCATCGTCGCCTGGCCGGTTCTGATCTTCGCAACAGCCTGGATGGCTTGGAAATGGAAGGGCCCTGGCTTGGCCCTCTTCGCCACCTTGGCCCTTCTGATTGTGGGCTTCATTGGCATGTGGGAGCTCTCCATCATTACTTTGATACAGGTCGTGGCAGCCGTGATCGTCTCTGTGGCGATTGCCATCCCAGTCGGGGTTTGGGCAGGACGGCGTCCGAAAGTGGAAAAGGTGCTCGGGCCTATCCTCGACTTCCTCCAGACCGTTCCTTCCTTCGTTTACATCATCCCGGTGGTGATGCTCTTCACTGTCGGCCAGGTTCCTGGAATCATCGCCTCGGTTCTCTACGCCATCGTGCCCGGGATCCGAATCACCGCCCTCGGTATCCGCCAGGTTGCGAGCGAGTCGATCGAAGCATCTCAAACTTTTGGGGCCACCCCCCGCCAAACGATGTACGGGGTTCGCCTCCCCCTGGCGGCCCCGACGATCATGCTGTGTGTGAACCAGGTGATCATGATGGTGCTGGCGATGGTGATCATCGCTGGCCTGGTCGGAGGCGGCGGCCTCGGCTTCGAGACAGTCAACGCCGTCACTCGCCATGAGACCGGACTGGGATTCGAGGTGGGCATCTCCATCGTGGCGATGGCAATGATCCTCGACCGCCTAACGCAGGCCTGGGCCCAGAGGCTGCAACCGCCGTCTGGCCCCTGAAAACACGCCGCTAGCGTTCGCGATCATGAAGCTGCCCGAGCAGAAGCTTTTTATTGACGGGCGTTACCACGACGCCACCTCCGGTGAGACCTTCGAGACGGTCAACCCTGCCACCGGTGAGGTTCTGTGCTCGGTCCAGCACGCGGGACCGGATGACGTCGATCGGGCGGTGCGATCAGCTCGGAGCGGATTTGAGGAGTGGCGCTCGTTGGGCGGGGCTCAGCGGGGCAGGATCCTCAACCAGGCGGCCGCCTTGCTGCGGGATCGCAACGAGGACCTGGCTCGCCTCGAGGTGCTTGATACCGGCAAACCATTCCAGGAGGCGATTGTCGTCGATGTCCTCTCCGGAGCCGACGCCATCGAGTACTACGCCGGTCTGGCCGCATCGATCCATGGTGAGACCTTTCAACTGGCCAACTCCTGGATCTACACGAGGCGAGAGCCCCTTGGAGTGTGCGCCGGGATCGGTGCTTGGAACTACCCGCTGCAGATCGCGTGCTGGAAGTCGGCTCCGGCTCTGGCCTGTGGCAACTCGATGGTCTTCAAACCGGCCGAGCTGACGCCGTTGACCGCGCTCAAACTGGCCGAGATCTACGCCGAGGCCGGGGTGCCGAGCGGAGTCTTCAACGTCGTTCAGGGCGACCATCGGACCGGGGAGGCGCTCGTCGCCCATCCCGGGGTGGCCAAGGTGTCTCTGACCGGAGAAGTTGGGACCGGCAAGATCGTGATGGCCAATGCCGCCGCCACTCTCAAGAACGTCACCCTCGAACTGGGCGGGAAGAGCCCGATGATCGTCTTTGACGACGCCGATCTCGACAACGCCGTCTCAGCGGCGCTGATGGCCAACTTCTACACCCAGGGCGAGGTGTGCTCCAACGGCACCCGCGTATACGTCCATGAAGATGTCCATGACGAGTTCATAGACCGCCTTGTCACCCGGACCTCGAAGATGAAGCTCGGCGATCCTATGGACCCCGAGACCCATGTCGGGGCCCTGATCTCTCGGGAGCATCTCGACAAGGTTCTCTCGTATATCGAGGCGGGCAAGTCGGCTGGCGCGAAGCTGGTGATCGGAGGTGGTCAGCCCTCCGACCCCGCCCTGGCTGGCGGGTATTTCGTCGAACCGACTGTATTCGACGCCTGCACCGACGACATGACGATCGTCCGCGAGGAAATCTTTGGACCGGTGATGGCGGTCCTCACCTTCCGGGATGAAGACGATGTGATCGCCCGCGCCAACGACACCGACTACGGCTTGGCGGCCGGGGTCTTCACCCGCGACATCCAGAGGGCCCACCGCGTCATTGCCCGTCTCGAAGCCGGGACCACTTGGATCAACAACTACAACGTCACGCCGATCGAGATGCCATTTGGCGGCTACAAACAGTCCGGCATCGGTCGGGAGAACAGTCTCACCACCATCAACCATTACACCCAGGTCAAGAGCGTGTACGTGGAGATGGGTGATGTCGAGGCCCCGTACTAGTCGAACTTGAGTGAAAGGTAGGAACAAGTGACAGATCGTGTCCTGGTGGGCAAGACCGCCATGGTTACCGGTGGAGCCTCGGGGATGGGGCTAGCGATGTCGTTGGCTTTTGCCGCCGCCGGCGCGGACGTGGCGATCGGTTCGCTGCTGGCCGGGGGCAGGAGAGCGGAAGGCGAATTGACTCACTTGCCCGGTCAGGAACAGCTCGACCAGGCGGGCGCTCTGATCAAAGCCGAAGGCGTTGCCGTTCTGGCGATGAACCTCGATGTCACGTCCGACGAGTCGGTCGATGCCTTCTTCAATGCGATCGTCGAACGCTTCGGCAAGGTGGACATCCTCGTCAATGCCGCCGGGATCACCGCCGAGCACACCATCGTCGGTCACTCCGACTCGTTGTGGGACAAGGTCATCGAGGTGAACCTCACCGGTACTTATCGAGCCATCAAACGAGCACTGCCCGGAATGATCGAGCGGAAATGGGGACGCATCATCAACATCGCCTCGACGGCCGCCAGTGTGGGGGCGGCTACCTCCGGGGCCTACTGCGCCTCGAAGGCGGGAGTGGTTGGCCTGACCCGATGCGTGGCCCTGGAGGGAGCCCCCTACGGGGTGACCTGCAACGCCATCAGCCCCACCTGGGTCGACACCGGGTTTGCACGTGAATGGATGACCGACATCGCCGAGAAACAGGAACATCGATCGGGGGATGAGTACGTCAGCGACGTCAAGAAGTCGAACCCCCAGGGTCGCCTCATCTCACCCACCGAGATCGGTGCCCTCGCCCTCTTCCTGTGCACCGACGGCGCCGCCGGCATCACGATGGAAGACCTCCGGGTCTCGGCCGGGTCGCTCTGGTAGGTCGCTTCGATCCGCGAACCCCGGGTTCAGGCTCCCACTTTTGGGAACCACAGCCCCGAGTTCGGCTTAACCCAGGCGCTTCTTGAGGCGACTGAGACGTTGGTCCCACTCGCCGCCGACCTCCGCAACCCATCCCATCACGTCGTCGAGACGTTCCGACCTCAGGCTGTAACGCACCTCTCGCCCTGAGCTGGTTCGCTCAACCAGACCCGCCTCATCCAAGGCGGCCAGATGTTTGCTAACGGCCTGGCGCGTGATGGGGAAGAGCCGGGCCAATTCGGTGGCAGTGCTCGGATCATCGGCGATGTGCCGGAGCATCTCGCGGCGGGTGGGATCGGAGAGCGCGGCAAATACGTCCACTATGCGAAGGTGGGAGGGACGATCACGATCTCGTAGCGCAGCATCTCTTCGGTGACTGTGAGTCGCGATCCATCGTTTACGCCCTCGATTCGAAGGGTCACCTGGGTCGGCTCGCCCTCGGCGGTGCGCCAGGTCCAGGTGATCGACGATCCGTTGATGATCTCCTCCACCGTGCCGAAAATCTCGCGAGCTCCCTCGGTCCGGAGAGTCACCTTCCCATTGAGGCGCGGGTCGATGGTCATCGCCCCCCCGACCCAGAGCGAAGCCAGTTCGCCGTCGACCAGGTGCTGCCAGAGATCGGCCGATGACACACTCAGATGAACGGTTCGCTCGACCTTGGGGAGGGGATCCTTCATGCGCAACTCCCGGGTTGCAGGTGCTGGTATATTGCCGTGCAACTGGATGGTTGCGATAGGAGGTTAGCGCATGTTGATTCCGACCGTCATCGAACAGACTGCCCGCGGGGAGCGAGCCTTCGACATCTACTCACAGTTGCTCGGCCAGCGGATCGTGTTTCTTGGTCGCGAGATCGACGCCGATGTGGCCAACCTGATCGTTGCGCAACTGCTCCACCTCGAGGCCGAGGATCCCGACAAGGACATCAACCTATACATCAACTCTCCCGGTGGGGAGGGGTCGTCAATGATGGCTATCTACGACACGATGCAGTGTCTCAAACCCGAAGTGGCTACCACCTGCATCGGTCTCGCTGCCTCGGCGGCAGCGGTGATCCTCTCAGCCGGAGCACCCGGCAAGCGCAACTTGCTGCCGCACTCTCGCGTACTGATTCATCAACCACACGTGCCCGGCGGAATCAACGGACAGGCCAGCGACATCGAGATTCACGCCCGTGAGATCGTTCGACTCAAGGACCAGATGATCGCGATCCTGGCGAGCCACACCGGACAGTCGGAAGAGACGATCCGCAGGGATACCGATCGCGATCGCTGGCTGGCTGCGGACGAGGCGGTCGCTTATGGAATCGCTGACGGGATCATGACCCCGAGCCGGGTCCCCACGGGTCTTCGCGTCACCACGCCCTGATTCGGATCGGCCTGATTCGGAGGGGGACCGGATAGTCCCGGTCGAACCAACCCCAATCGCGGTGGAAGCTGTCGAGCAGGGGCTGATACCGCCGGGCGAATTCGGGGTTGGCGCTGCCGGGTCCCAGGGCAGGGTCGATCCTCGCCTCGGCTTCGATGATGACGATGTCATCGCCGCGTCCGTTGTCGTTGAGATGCAGGGCGACTTTGGGGTTCTGCTTGAGGTTCGTAATGCGGGCGCCGTCGTACGACCACACCAATATCTCATCATCTTGATGTAGGTACCACACCGGCGCCGATTGCGGCTGACCATCTGGCCGCACGGAGGTAAGCCAGATGATCCGCTCCTTCTCCAGGC
>JAICND010000087.1 GCA_025929005.1 Acidimicrobiia bacterium | reverse complement strand
GTCTGGAGCGGAGTCGACCACGGTCGGCGATCATACCGCCGCCTACGATCCGCGCTCTTATCACCCAGACCCGTCGTAAAACGACGGGTCTGGGTCGCGAAAGCGCAGATGGATGGATCTCCTGTGCACAGTTTCCGTCCTTTAGCGTCCTTTTAGCCGCTTCGTCTACCATCCTCGGGTTTGGCGGGCCCGCGGGGCCCCGCGAGCAACCTCAGGAGGACGCATCAATGCGCAAGGTGACCTACGTCATCGCGCTGACAATGACCGTGTTGGCCGTATTCGCCGCCCCGGTGGTGGCGCAGACGGCTACAGGATTGACCATCAGCACCCCATTTCCGGGCGTAACTACCGACGCCGGCTCTACGGCGCCTTTCGACCTGCTTGTCGAGGCACCAACCCGGCGGACCGTGGCTCTGGCGGTAGATGGTGTACCAGATGGCTGGACCGCCACGTTTCGAGGAGCCAGCCTCGCCGTCAACCAGGTGGCCACCAATCCGGATGCACCGCCCGAGTTGCGCCTGGACGTGATCATCCCCACCGGCGCGGCCGAGGGTGACTACGCCATGACGGTGACGGCCGCAGGCGATGGCGAGACCGCCAGCCTTCCCATCAACGTCACGGTGCAGGGAGGAGCGGGGGGAACGGTGACCCTGACTCCCGACTTCCAGGGCCTACAGGGGCCGGCGGACGAGACTTTCCCCTTCAACATCGAGGCCGCCAACGACACCCCGGCCGAAGTAACCCTCGAACTCGAGGGAGAAGGCCCAATCGGCTGGGTGGTGGAGGCTCGCCCTTCCGGTCAAAGCCAGGCATCGACCATAACTATCGACTCGGGTGGTACTGGCCGCATCCAGGTGACGGCAACCCCGCCGGTCAACGTGACCGAGGGCACCTATGACCTGCGGGTGACTGCCCGGGGCGGTGGTATCTCGGTGGAAACGCCGCTGGTGGTCCAGATCACCGGTAGCTATGCGATGGAGATGACCACCCCCGACGATCGCCTCAACGCCAGCGTGACGGTGGGCCAGCCGAGCCAATTCCAGTTGCTGGTCGTGAACACAGGCAGCGCCCCCCTCACCAACGTCGAGGTAACCGCCACCCCCCCGAGTAACTGGGAAGTGACCTTCGACACGGCAGCCATCGCCTCAATCCCTCCCGGTGAGGTAGCGACGGTGAATGCCACGATCACCCCCGCCGACGGCGCCATTGCTGGTGACTATCAGATCACCTTCCGGGCAACGGTGCCGGAGACCAGCGCCAACATCGAGGTCCGGGCGACGGTGAGCCCATCTGCCTTTGGCGGATTGGTGGGCATCGGCCTCATCCTGTTGGTGCTGGCCGGACTCGCCTGGGTGTTCCGCCGCTTCGGCCGGAGGTAACCATGGCGAATCCCACGATCGTCGCAAGCCGGCTGACCAAAAAGTACGGCGAGGTCACGGTGGTCAATGCCCTCGACCTGCGATTGCAGGCGGGCGAGGTCTTCGGACTGCTCGGCCCCAATGGGGCCGGCAAGACCACCACCATCCTCATGCTGTTGGGTCTCATCGAACCCACCTCGGGATCGATCGAGGTGCTCGGGCTCGACCCGGCTCGCAACCCTCTCGAGGTCAAGAGCCGCGTCGGTTACCTGCCCGATGCGGTGGGTTTTTACGACTCGATGACCGGACGCGAGAACCTCAAGTTCACGGCTCGACTCAACCAGCTCCCCAAAACGGAAGGCGATCAGCGAATCGTCGAGTTGCTAGAGGAAGTGGGTCTCACCGAGGCCGCCGATCGGCCCACCGGAACCTATTCGCGAGGCATGCTGCAGCGCCTCGGGATCGCCGACGCTCTCATCAAGCGGCCCGCGATACTGATTCTCGACGAGCCCACGACCTCCATCGACCCCGAAGGCGTCGCCGAGATGTTGGCGCTGATTCGGAACCTGGCCGAGGATCGCCAGGTGACGGTGTTGCTCTCCAGCCACCTCCTTCACCAGGTCCAGGCGGTTTGTGACCGGGTTGCGATCTTCGTCAAAGGAACCGTGGTCGCCCAGGGTGCGCCTCATGAGCTGGCGGCCAAGAACAAAGGACCCGAGCACGTCGAGGTGCACACAACCGCTGACCAGGCCAAGGTTCGGGCGGCTCTGACCGGGAAGTCGTTCGTCCAGTCGGTGCAGCCGGCCAGGGTGCCGAACGTCTACATGATCCAGGTGAATCGGGGAAGTACCAACCAGCTCATCGCCAGTCTCGTCCAGGCCGGTCTCGAGCTTTCGGGGGTCCGGCGGGCATCAGACGATCTCGACGAGGTCTATCGCGGCTATTTCCACCGAGAGGAGGCCCCCGTTGGCTGATTCGGCAGTGATCGCCCCACCCGGAGACCGCTACCGCCTCGGTCATGGCTGGAAGGTGGTCGCCCGCAAAGAGTTCGCCGATCATCTCCTCTCGGCTCGTTTCTACGTACTGATATTGATCCTCGGGGTGGCGGCGGCCGGCGCCGTTTTCGCTGCCTCGGGTGGTATTCGGTCGGTAGCGCCGAGCGCAGTTGGCGTTCCGGCCCTGTTCCTCAAGCTATTCACGGTGACCGCCGAGCCCGTGCCGTTTCCACTCGTGGTCTTCATCGGCTTCCTGGCGCCGCTCCTCGGAATCATGTTCGGGTTCGACGCCATCAGCGGTGAACGTTCGCAAGGAACACTGCCACGGTTGCTGGCCCAGCCCATCCATCGCGACGAGGTGATCCTCGGCAAGTTCGTGGCAGGGTTGGCGGTGGTCGGTTTGATGCTGCTGGCCCTCGTCATCTTCGTGTCGGGAATCGGGATCTTCCGGTTGGGTCTCATACCGACGCCCACCGAGATCGGCCGTCTGGCGGTCTGGCTGGTGGTGGCCGTGATCTATGTCGGCTTCTGGCAGGCATTGGCAACACTCGCCTCGGTAAGCGTCCCCCGCGCCGCCACCTCGGCCCTGATCGCAATCGGGATCTGGCTAGTCCTGAGCTTGTTTGGCGGCTTCATCTTCCGGGCCGCCGCCAACCTGGTGGCACCTGCCGACGACCAAGGAGCACTTCTGCAGGCTGAGGTGACTCTGTCCCGGATCTCACCCCTGACGCTCTTCTCCGAGAGCTCAACCCTCCTTTTGGACCCGACCGAACGTACCGTGGATCTGGTCACATTCGATCAAATCAACCGGGCCATCGTCTCCGACCTCACGCTGACCCAGAGCCTGCTGGTGGTGTGGCCACAGATCGTGGGAATGATCGCCCTGACGGCTGCCCTATTTGCGATCGCCTATGTGCTGTTCATGCGACAGGAGGTCAGGGCTTAGCCGACGGCCTCATTCGCCGCGGCTGCGGCCTTGGCAATAGCCCGCAGAGTCTGGCGCGCCTCCAGTTCCGGGATCTCGAGTCGCGCCAGGAGTGCGGCGGAGGCAACCTCGAACACGGCATTCGTGCGGCGATGCACCTCACGCCCGGAGGCTGTCAGCTCGAGCAGGTATGACCGCTGATCACGGGCGTTGACAAGACGTCTGGCATGTTTCAGATGCTCCATCGGATGCGTGTACTCGAGAAGGGTCGTGAGAGGCATTCCGAGCAGCCGGGCAAGTTCGGTAGGTGTCACCGGTCCGAATTCGAGGACCGCGCTATAGACCGCGTACTGGTCGGGTCGCAACGGAGCCGGCCCCATCACCCGGCTGAGAAGGGTCCTCGCCTGCTGGCCTGCCACGAACAGATCGAACAGGAGTGAGGTCGGTTGACGGGACACCCCTGCAGACTAACTAGCACGACTTCGTGACATATATCACGACTTCGTGGTATATCTTGGATATGCGAAAACTGGCGCCGGCGCTGCTGGCTCTCACCATCTCCTGTAGCAGCGCCGGTCAGCCGCTCCCCTCGCAGTCGGTACCGGCCACGACCACCTCATCTCCATCCACCACCACCACGACGCTGGTTCCCGGCCGGGTCCTCACCAACGAGGAGTGGCGCCAGGACCTCGAATTTCTGGTCGCCCGCTTTGACGACCTTCACCCCAACGCTGAGTGGCGAATCTGTGAAGCCAACCTCACCCGGATGGTGACCGAGATCGACGCCGAAATCCCCGATTCGACCGATGACGAGATCCTGCTCGACCTCACTCGCCTGACGGCAACCATCGATGGTCACACCCAGTTGTTTCCCCTGTTTCAGAGGACCTTCGAAAGGCACATGTTGCCGATCCAGCTCTACCTGTTCGATGACGGAGTACATGTGGTCGGAGCTGCCCCCGACTACGCCGACCTGGTCGGTTCCGAGGTGATCGCCATCGGGTCGGTTCCATCGTCAGAAGCAGTTGATCTGGTCCTCCCCTACCTCCAGTACGACAACCCTCAGACCAAGCGACTGCTGGCTCCTCTGCTGCTGGTGGCACCAGAGGTATTGGCCACCCTGGGTGTCGACGAGCCCGAGTACCTGACGGTGCGTGGAGCCGACGGCGTCGAGCAACGCCGCCGGATCGAACCAATCGAGGATGACGAGTTCGCCCCCGCAATTCCCGGCAACTTCGGGGTGGGGCTTCCGCAACGAGAGGAGCCCGATTACTTGCGTCACCGCGACCTGGCTTTCTGGTCGACCCTCCTCACCGACAGCAACACCGTCTACATCCAGTACAACTTCGTGCAGGGTTCGTCACCAACTTCGGAGGGAAGCTCCCAGAGCCTCGAACAAATGCTCGAGAGCCTGGACGCCGACATGGCCGACAGTGCGGCCGAGCGGATCGTGATCGACCTCCGACACAACCCCGGCGGGAACAACTTCACTTACGGCCCTTTCCTCGAATGGGTGCAGGAGCGCACCCTCGCGCTACCTGTGTTCGTCATCACCGGACGCAACACCTTCTCGGCTGCCATGAACTTCGCCACCGAAATCGAGCAGACCACGGAAGCGATCTTCGTAGGAGAGGAAACCGGCGGCAGTCCCAACCTCTACGGGGATGTGCGCACCGTGCTGCTTCCCAACTCCAAACTGGCCGCTTCGATCTCAACCGTCTACTGGGAGAAGAGCACGCCGGACGACACCAGACCCTCGATCATCCCTGATCTCGTCGTCCCGGTTACTGCCGCCGACTACTTCGGTGGCCGCGATGCCGCCTTGGAGGCCATAGTCGGGGGCTGACAAGAGTGGAGGATCGACCAAGCACTTCTTATCGTGTCTTGGGATGAGCAGCGCTGCGCCGTACCCCGGACCGCTAACGGTCGAGACCAAGTTCTTCGACCTTGACTCGGGTCCGTTCAAGCTGAGGAGCGGCGAGACCCTGCCCGAGGTCCGGCTCGCCTACGAACTCCACGGTCAAATCAACAAGAACGCCGACAACGTGGTTCTGCTTTTTCACGCCCTGACAGGCAGCCAGCATGTTGCCGGCTACAACCCCATGGTGCCGGGAGTAGATCGCTGGGTTGAAGAAAACCAGACGGGGTGGTGGGAGGGCTTCGTCGGGCCCGGCCTGGCGGTGGACACCGACCGACTGGCGGTCCTCTGCGTCAACTACCTCGGCGGTTGTTACGGGACCACCGGACCTGCTGACATAGATCCCCGGCACGGCAGTCGCTACGGTCCGGAGTTCCCTCAGGTCCATCTCGCTGACATCGTCGACTCCCAGCTACCCCTGCTCGACTGGCTCGGAATCGCCAAGGTCAGGGCGGTGGCCGGTGCTTCGGTGGGGGCACTGCTGAGCCTCTCCCTGGCGGCCCGTCATCCCGAGAGGGTCGACACTGTGATCTCTCTGGCGGGTGGCTTGGGAAGCACCACCCTCCATCGGATGTACAACTTTGAACAGAAGCTGGCCATCCTCAACGATCCCGACTTCAACGCCGGTTGGTACTACGACGGTCGCTTTCCTTCCGCTGGGCTGGCCTTGGCCCGGATCATCAGCCACAAGTCGTTCGTGTCGATCAGGGCCATCGAGGCGAGGGCCCGGGCGGAGACCATCGATCATCCTTTTGTCACCCACCCAGTCGAGTCCTACTTCTGGCACCAGGGTCAAAAGCTGGTGATCCGTTTCGACCCCAACAGCTACCTCCGCATCATCGACGCCTGGTCGAACTACGACCTGATGGACGACACCGGCGCCGCCTCATATGTGGAGGCTCTCACTGCCTGCCGGGGTCAACGGTGGCATGTGTTCACGATCGATTCGGATGCCTGCTTCTACCCGGCTGAACAGGAGGGACTCGTTAGAGCTCTGAGAGCAGCCGGTGTCGAGGTGGCCTGGGAGCGGGTGACCTCCCCCAAGGGTCACGACTCCTTCTTGACAGAACCCCACCTCTTCGAGGAGGCGCTCAGAGCCGCCTTGACCTAGACGGGGGGCTTGTCAAGGACGTCGAGCAGGCGGAGGGCGCGGCTCTCCAGCAGTGAACCGGCTACCCGCAAACTCAGGCGGTGGATCAGCAACCCGATGACCACGGCCACCGCCGCCCCCAGGAGCCCCTGCCAGGTCCCCCAGATCAGCAACGGGGCGACTACTAGGGCCGCCACCGGCAACGACAGGATCCCTGCGGCCAGTAATCCACCCAGGCTTGCGAAGAGGGCAGACCCCGAGACATTGCGGCTACCGAAGAGGTTGCTCTCCGGCAACGGGTAGGCCCCCAATATCGAGACTACGTTT